>DQTE01000210.1 GCA_015662905.1 Crocinitomix sp.
AACCTATCTATCAAAAAAGGCTAAGACACAAAATTACTATGTTATAAAATTACAAAAAAACACATTATAAAATTATTATAATGTGTTTAAATATTTTGTTTTTACTTAATAGTAGATTGCCTCGATATAGCTAGTAATGACAGTGTGATATTTAATGAATAAATTATTATAAACTAAAATGACTTTAGAAAATAAATCTAAAGTCATTTTAAATGTAAAAATAATTATTTTGAACTCAATATTTTATATTTTTTTTTAACTTTTTATAAATCTACCTGTAAATTGCTTTTTACCTGCATCTATTTTAATTAAGTAAATACCTTTTTTTAATGTTTCAACTTGTATTTTATTATTTTCAATATTACCTTTATCTATTTCTTGACCTAATAAATTAAAAATAACATAAGATTTTATATTATTTAAATTAGCGCCAAATTGAATGCTATTTTCAACGGGATTAGGATATATATTTAAGTTATTAATAGCAATATTTGACACCGATGCTGTTGACATATCAAAAGTTGCTTCTGCAGCAAATACAAATGGTTTTGTTCCTCCTACAATATAAGGAATACCATCACTATCTGAATCTGAACCGGTTTCACCTGTAACTTCTGCTTCGCGTAAAATCATTTTATTATAGATAGTATTAAAAATATCTGTATAGATTGTTTTTGCATTTGTTTGGTTTCCTACTAAATTTGCTTCACGTAAAACTCCTGCTAAAACTCCTAAATTTTTTGGTGTATATGTTGCTGTATTATTACCTTCTTCTGTTTTAAAAACATGATCGGTAGTATTATAAAAATTACTAATTAAATAGTTGTAACCATTATTTGCTTCGGTTAAATACGTGTTATTTCCAGTTGCATTATATGCAGCATATAAACCTATAATAATTGCACTATTTGCGGTTAAGGTTTTTGTTGAGGTATCTGCACCTGTACCAATAGTGTACATATTATAAAAACCGCCATTAGGATCTTTTAGATTATTAATTATAAAGTTAGCTTGTGCATTCAATGCATTGGTAGCCATAGTTTCTAAAGGTGTTTCTGTAAATTGTGGGATGAAATTTTCTAACGCAACTAAAACATATCCTGCATTTAAAGATTTCACCATATTATCCATCATAGGCATTCCTGCTCCGTTTAACATTACTCCATCTATAAAAGTACCGTTTGTAGTATTAAAGTGCATAGCCATCATATTCATAAAAATCACCTTACTTGTGCCTTTCATTAAATCATAAGGACCTGGAGTTCCCGTTTCTTGCATAGATGCAGAGAATGGAAAACCATCAAAAACTTCACGAAAAGCCAAGTGAGCGGCATCTGAAGTATTGTTTGGCTCCATCATATTCATATAATTGGTAGTAGCTAATAAATACGACCATTGATCAAATATTTTACTCATTGGATCCGTTACTGTAAAAGTATCCCATTTTGGAGGTAAACCAGTTGCTGTTGCTGTTTCGGTAACTGTAATTTTTGTAGGAAAATATTTAATTCCGTTTGTAGGGTCATAAGTTGCAGGATCAACCATACCTAAATTTGTACCATCATAAGCTAATTGTGTAAGTAGAAATTTAGTTTTATTTATAGATTCTGCAGTTAGTATTTGCCCTATAAATCCATCTGCATTATTTCCTCCATAAAAAATATTGTTGTTTGGATCAAACATAGAGCTTCCTGGTAAATCAGGAGAGTTTGTTCCGTCAGCATCAATTCCTTCATCTGCACTATTATGAAAAGCACTTAACATGTCTTGTGCCCAAAGATATTGTTTAAAAGTAGATTGTCCCATAGCGCCTAAATTCAAGGTTTTATCCATTAATGATCGATCCCACCTTGTAGAGCCAAAGTTATGTTCAAAATTAGCTTGGACAGTTTGTGGCAAATTATTATCTCCTTCTAAAAAGTCTGCAAATTGTGGAAAAGGATTTTCAAAAGGAACAAAATTAGCATTTGCTCCAAAATTACCTATCATCATCATAAGCATGTCATCTTCTTTAAATCCATTTGCTGTTCCACCTGTAAATTGTCCATCAAAAGATGTAGCTTGCATGGCAGCATTTTCCATAATTATTGGAGACCACATCATGTGTAATCCTAAACCAGAACGACCATTTAAAGTGTTTAGTAAGTAACGAGAGTACTCATAACTTTCAATGCCAGTATGGTATGAAAAAGCGTCAGGAGAATTTGGAATCAGAGGATCTAAGTCATCTAAATTATAACCTAGTGCTTCTGCCCAAGGCTCACCACTTTCAAATAATTCATTTGCTAAAAGCATTTGATCTGCAGTTTTAAATGTGTTATCATTTGTGATAACAATTTGTGCTTGTAAATAAGTGTAACTAAATAAAGTTACAACTAACAAAAAAGTAATTCTTTTCATTTTATAAGTTTTAAATTAATATAAATATTAAAAAACTACAAAGGCCTTTGTTTGTTTTTATAATTAATTAGACAAGTAAAAAAACAGAACCTTACAAACTTTAACATTTTAAAATGTTAAAGTTTGAAGGTAAAGCTATTTTGAATTATAATTTATAGGGGTGTTTTTAAATATATAAACGACTTTAGAGTTGTTTTCTAAAGTCGTTTATAATTTTTATTAGTCTAAAATGTAGAAAAGCTTATCCTCCAAAGTCGTCAAAACGGATATTTTCATCGGCAAGACCAAAATCTTCACCCATTTTTTGTACCGCTTTGTTCATTAATGGAGGTCCGCAGAAATA
>DQTE01000010.1 GCA_015662905.1 Crocinitomix sp.
CCGCCTGGGTAATAATGGTTTGTTTTGTTGTTATATGTTAACTTTTTTGCGCCCATTGGTTTTTCAAATAGGTGTTTTATAGAGTTTAGTCTCCTACTTTATTTTGGCTAATAACTTTAAAGGCTGTTCTTCTGTTACGTTGATAAGCTTCATTTTTAGCTTGTTTGGTTGGTAAACTATCTATATACTCTTGGGTCATTTTTACGAGTTCTCCGTTAACTGGTACTTCTGCTGGTTCTGTTTCTCCATAACCTTTGGCTATTAGTCTGTCTTTAGATATACCATTTGCAATTAAATAGTTAACTACACTTTGAGCTCTTCTGTGAGATAAGTCAAGGTTGTAGGCATCACTTCCTCTTTGGTCGGTATGTGAACGAATTTCAATTGAAATGTTATCGTTTAACTCTAAAAACATAATCAAACTGTCCAAAATTATTTTAGATTCTGGTCTAAGAGTAGCTTTATCAAAATCATACTCTATTCCACGTATTGTAATTTCTCCTTTAGGTATTTTTTCTAAATAAAAATCTTGAGTAAATGCCTTTGACTCTGTTTCTCCAACTGTTGAAACTATACCTGCATCAGCAAAGTAATCTTTTTTAGTTGCCTTTAAAAACACTTCTACGTTTGGAATAAGCTCGTGTTCGTAATAACCGTTTGAATCTGTAAAAATATAAAAGTGTTCCCATTGAAATGCTACATCTTTAAAATTAACCCTTACATTAGGTATAATTTCATCTGTATTTTTATCATACACGTAACCTGATACTTTAAAATGTAATTCTGGCATTTTTACGTTATATATATGGTAACAACTGGCACATAAACCATAAGGTGTTTCATTGGTAGAGCATATATCTCTATCTGAGGAAACAAAACCTGTTCGTAAGTTATCATCTACAATATAATAGCTATCGTCTTTTGTAGAGTTAATAGGTTGCCCCATGTTTTTGGGTTGCTTAAATACCCTTAATTCTATATCGTAACTTGATTTAAACACATCTAATCCTCCAAAATTCTCATGACCATTTGAGCTAAAATATAAGGTACGGGCAACGTTATGATAAAATGGTGACACTTCATCATATTCTGTATTTACTGGTTTTCCTAAGTTTTCACTTTTACCCATTGGATTCCCCATAGAATCAATTTGCACTCTCCAAATGTCCATACCACCTACCCCTCCAGGTTTATTACTAGAAAAATAAAGCCAGCGGCTTTCATTGTCAAAATACGGATTTATACTGATGTACCCGGGCTCATTTACTACAGAATCTAACTTTTGAGATTCAAAAAAACTTAACCCAAACTCTCTGGCAACATAAATACTTTTTTCTTTTGGTTTTTCTTCATTCCAACGCGTAAAGTATATAAAATTTTCGTTTGAGAAATGACCTGATGCTTCATGACCTGATGAATTTAAGGGACGCCCAAAGTTTTTTAGCTCACCCCACTCGCCAGATTCATTATTAACCCAATATAAATCTAACAAATACCTTGAGTCTTGTTTCTCTGGGTCAAGTATCACACCTCCTGCCCTAGCACTGGTAAATACCATTCTATTTTCACCCCAATAAGAGGTTGCAAATGATGTTGTACCTTTATTAAAAATTGTTGTATCTGCAAAACTTACACTAATAACATCATTAGAATTATCATATTTAAGGGCAAAATTACATGCAGTCATATCTTGTAGGGCTCTTTTAAGCATTTCATCAGAGGCGTTATCTACCTTAGAAGTATAGTGTTCAAAAACTTCTAAGGCTTTTTGATAATCTCCCAAATTCATATAACTACTGCCCAAATAATAATAATCATCAGGAAAAGCACCAATTTCTGTTGATTTTGTAAAATGCTCTACGGCTCTTTGATAATCTTTTGATTGTCTGTAACACATTGCAATTTGATGTCTTACATAATCCTCTACCTTAACTTTTTTTGTGGTGTCTTTTTTTTGTTTACTTTCTAATTTATTAATTTTTTGATTGGCAAGCATTATTTCGTATGGTAGCACGTCAAAAGACATACCTAGAGAATCATCTAAAACTTTTTGATATAACACCAAAGCTGTTGGATAATGTCCAGTTACATAATCATAATCTGCTTGATAGAGCCAAACTTGTTTAGATTGAGACCAACCTATATTTGAAATTACTATAAGCAATAGAAAAAAGAAGTTTTTAAGATATTTAAACATCATAATCTTGGACAAATTTTAACTTTTTGATAATCTGATTTTCTGTGTACGTAAGTCAAAGAGAGTTCAAAACCTCCTCTTCCACCTGTAGCGGCGGTTAAAGATGAAGCATTTATATCATAAGCAAATTTAGCAGTAATATTAGCTAATCTTGCGCCAATTGAAAGTGAAAAAGCATCTTTAGCTCTGTAAACAATTCCTCCTAACAAATACATGTCATTTTTTTTAAGATAATATCCAATGTCACCCGCAAAAGTTAACTCGGCAAACTCTTTTTGTCGCATAAATAACACTTTTGGTATAACATATAAAACTTCAGTAATATTGATTCTTGACCCTAAGTGGGTATAAAAACGCATGGGTAAATCGTTATTCGTATTAAAAAAGGTTTCTTTGGGTGTTAACAGATTAAAAACAGATAGACCTACAAAAGGATTAAAACGTGTTTGTTGCTTGGCAAAATAGTAAATAACGCCTGCATTTAATTCTGGAATAACAAAAGATTGACCAGAAAAATTTTCACCACTAGAAATTGTATTATCAAAGCCTCCCCCATTAGTAGTTACATATTGATTGTTATATGTTAGTAATTGATACTCTACAGATTTTTGAGATAAGCCACCTTGTAAACCAAAAGATAAATTATGGGTTCTTTTTTTATTAAGACTAACTGTATAAGCTGTAGAAATAACACCTTGTACCACATTATAATTTCCTAACCCTGCTCTAAAATTGGCAATTTGCCCACCAAACCCCCATTTCTTATAGGGCTTATCAAAACTTATTAAAGCTGTGGTATAGGGTTTAAAATTTACAGCTTTCCACTGTGTTCTGTATTGACCATGTACGCGCCAATCTGCATCTACTACACCCGTAAGTGCAGGATTGAGAAACATTGGTGCCGCATCATACATTGTTAAATGAAAATCTTGTGCTGACAAAAATGATGTTTGTAACATCAACAAACCTATTAATATTTTTCTTTTTAAATTCATTATCTCATTAAGGTTACATCTCCTTCTTTAGTAATTATTGTTTCATTAACAACTACTGTGTAAGTCCAAGTATAAACTCCAACAGGAACATCTTCATTATTATAAGTACCATCCCAACCTATAGTTATATCATTACTTGAAAAAATTAATTGTCCCCAATTGTTATAAATTTTAAAATCAACCTCATCAAAAGGACCTCCTCTAATGATAAAAACGTCATTTTCGCCATCTCCATTTGGTGTAAAAGCTGAAGGTAAAACAGGAGGTAAGCCTACTAATATTGATTTTGTTACTTCATTTGTACAACCAGCAGTATCGGTTACTGCTAGAGTAATATCATATATACCACCATCTGAGTATTGATAAACGGGATTTTGCACTGTTTCACCATTTCCATCTCCAAACTGCCATAACCATTGACTTATCGGTCCATTGGTAGATAAATCAGTAAAAAAGACATCTTCGAGCGTAAAAGCGGATATTGGTGTAAAACTAAAATCAGCTATTGGACCAGCTAGTACATCTATAATTGTTGTTAATGTTCCTACACAGTTTGAGTCAGATACAACAGTTAGTGTTACATTTGTGATTCCACTTTGTTCAAATGTGTATGAAGAATTTTGCTGAGAGCTTGTTCCATTACCATTATCAAAATCCCATGTCCAACTATTTATGGTTCCAGACGATATAAATGTATTATCGATAAAAAACACTTCATTACCTACACAAGCATTTGTATTGGTAAACATTACATCTGGCGTTGGATTAACAAATACCGATTGAGTTATTGTATCTACACAGCCATTAGAAGCTTCAACTATCTCAATGACATTATAGTTACCCGCTCCCAAATAATTATGAATTGGATTTTGAGCAATAGAATTTCCTCCATCACCAAAATAGTAAGTCCAATTGGTTATTGTTTCGCCTGCAGGTGCAGTAGAATTATCGGTAAAATTAGTTTGTCCACCTTCACAGGAAGATGAATAAAAGAAATTAGCTGTTGGTGTTTGTAAATACGTAATAGTTATTGTATCATCATCAGCATTACAACCAAAATCTGCAGAAGATGTCAAAATTAACTGTACAGACCCATTAGATACATCTAAAGGAGACGCTTGATAAAATGTATTTAAGGTGGTATTATTTGGAGTAAAAGATCCTGTTCCTGTTGAAGTCCAAGTTGCAGAATTTGCTGTTCCCGTTAAACTACCATTTAAAGTTACTAATTCATTGGCGCAAAAAGCTTGATCTAGCCCGGCATCTACAACTGGTGGAGCTACAAAGTATAATCTGATTGAATCTTGTTGGGTTGGACAAATACCACCTGTTGTTTCCAAAATAATATCCATATAACCACCTACGGTGTCTGTCGGTACAATGGTGTAACTTGTATTTTGGGCATTAGGGTTTGCAATTGTTCCTGAACCATAAACTGTCCACACTGAGGAAAACCCTCCAGTTACTGTACCCGACAATGGCAAAGTCCATACATTGGCACATAATGAGTCTGATGATGTTATGGTTACAGTTGGTTCAGGTAAAATTGTAATTTGTAAGCTATCTTTTACAGCTATACAATTTCCATTATTGGTTGATGTTAAGTACAAATATATGCTTCCAATTGTTTGGTCATTTGCACTGACCGAATAATCAGCGTTCAAGTCCGTTTGAGATGGTGAAAAAGAACCAGACCCCACAGTAGTCCACTCTCCTGTTGTTGAAGCCCCTGATACACTACCGTTTAAATTTACAATACTTTGATTTGTGCATATTACTTGATCGGGGCCTGCCACAACAGTTGGTGGGTCAGTAAAATAAATAGTTATTGAATCTTGATTATCTGGACAAGAAAATATACTACCTTGAGAAGTAATATATAACACCACACTATCATTTGCAATATCTGTTGGAGATGGAGTATAAGTTGTATTTAAGCTTCCCGCATTTCCATATGCACCGCCAGTTCCTCCACTCCACTGAGAACCAACAGCATATTGGAGGGTAGCTGAAATAGGAATGGCACCAACATTATTTTTACAATAAGGACTTACAGGTGAAGCGGTAATTTCGGGTGATTGAGCAAAAGAAATTTTTAGTGTATCGGTTACAGGGTCACAATTTCCGGTTGATTGCAATACAAAAGTTAAAGATCCTTGCGTATAATCTGATTGAACAATGTCATAAGTTGTAGATAAATTAGTAGGCGAATTTAAAGTTCCACTTCCATTCAATACAGACCAAATTCCTGTTGTTACTCCCCCCTCAACCGTTCCGTTTAAATTTATCTGTGTTGTTGCAGTACATACAGTAGTATCATTACCAGCATTCACAGTCACTCTTCTTAAAAAGGTTGATAAGTAATGGTATAAACATCCCGTGGTAGCTGAACCATTAATAATACCCAAAGAAAATAAATCTGTAGAATTTGTTATCAAATTTGTAGAACCAAAAGGTATGGTTGCAGAAGCATCCACCTGCGCCCCCATAAAGGCACCACCAGTACCAGGTATTGGGCTAAAATCAACGGCTTGAACTATTGTTGGATCTCCATTAACTAAAAAATTTCCTTCAGCACCTGTTGGACAAATAACATTTAATAGAAAACTTTGCGCGTTGGTTCGTGGAAAACTAACCTGATTGGAACCTGCACAGTTAACAGGCGGAAGAATAGCAGACCCTAACTCACAGCCATACCCTGACATGTGTAATACATAAACATTTTTATCTGCTTTTACATTTGTTAATTGTTGTGTTATGGAGAACTGATAAGTGTCTCCTTGATTTATTGTCGCCGTTGTTATTCCTGTTCCATCATCAATGGTAATGTTTGTAAAGTTTTCTGTCGCCACAATAAAAATTGACTCATTTGAGCCCGCATTTAAAAAACCTCTATTAACATTATATTCTCTACCAATCACATCTACCGGAACAATTTGATCACCTAATATATCATAACATCCTCCCCCACCAGATGGATTTACAGAGTCATCAGAGGCGACAACTGCAATTTTTTTATTTGCTACCACAATAGAACCCGCTAAAGAACTTCCGGGCACACTACTGGTAGTAAGTACTAAATTTTCACACGTATAACTATTCCCTTTTAATGGTAGATTAACAGCGTATGTTACATTTGCTGGGTGTCCTCCTACAACCGCACAACGTGGCGTTATGTATATAGTTGTGTTATCCTCTGTTGCAATTACTGTAAATTGTTGTTTTGGTTGTGTCACTATTCCGTCTCCATTTCTATCATTAGATAATAATCTATTATCCCATAAATTTTGGAATGGCACTACAAACTCATACCCTACTCCATTTTGCCCTTTTAATGAATAGGTTTCAGGATTGTTTGAACTACCATTGTCTGGTGAAGATATAAAATCGTACACACATATAATTGGGAAGTCAGATGTAATTTCAAATCCAGAAGTCAACAAAGCGTCTGCTGGTTTACTTTCAACTTGGTTCACAATATGAGATAAATCTTTAGAGAATAATGAATTTGCAGCAACAATGAAAGTTGTATCATAAGTACCTGCAGGTTGTCTTAATCTAATTGTAGTAGTGTTGTTAAAAGTGGAAAAGTGAAATTGCATTGGGATGTTTTGATCGTGATCTGGAGTAACCCAAGGCGCTGCAAACCAAAATACCGTATCAATTTGTGCTTTAGTAGTTTTTGAAAAGGTCATCAAAAACACAAACATGACTAATATATATTTTAAAAATTTCATACGCATTAGTTTTTATTTTAGTTTTTATTTTTTTTCTTTTTATTCTCTTCAAAAATACTATTGTTTAATTCTTCATCTTTATCAGAGATTGATGTTGTTTTATTGGTTGTAATAAATCTCAACATGATTTCATGAGAGCCACCTTGAAAGCCTTTTACTTGACCAAAAGCATAATCATAAGCATAACCAACAATAAAACGTTCATTAACGTTAATACCTGCTGAAAACCCTGCTGCATCTTGGGTTCTAAAACTTAAACCTAACCAAAGTTTATCGTTATAAGTCGTTTTAAACATAAAACTTAACTGAGCAGGTATAGGTTTGGTATATCTAACCATCAAAGAAGGTTGGAACACAAATTTCTCTATTGTTCTTTCTTTTGTTGGAATGGTATCATGTTGCGTATTTTCTTGTATATTTTCATCACCTTCTTGTTTTTTCTTTTTAACTTGATAGTTATATCCCCCTATAAAAGTAAATTGTTTTGATAAACCATCATTAAAGTCAGTAAATTTAACCGCCTTACCTAACATTTGGTGCATGCCTGCTTGTATAAAGAATTTATTTGAATACAAGTTTAAGCCAGATGCTAAATCAAAAGCGTTAGAAGTTAAGATATTTCCCGTTAAAATATCATCTCCAACATCAGCCAAAATAGCATTGTATAACTTAACATTGTATAGTAAGTATCCAGGACGAACTCCTAAGGCTAACTTAACTTTATCATTCAAATCTATATGATAAGCGTAATTAACGTAAAATGCTGTTCTTTGCATTAGACCAGCTTTATCAGTATTTAAAGACACACCATAGCCATGTTTCATTTGATTTTTATAAGAACCGTAAAAATTAGCATTAAATGTAGCTGGTGAGCCATCAAATCCTACCCATTGTTTTCTGTAACCAATATTTGCCTGATGATAATTAACACTACCAACTATGGCAGGGTTATAATAATAATTATTTAACAAATAATTTGTATATACAAACTGTTGCTGTGCAAAACTACTCTGCATTAACAAACTAAATAGCGATATGATGATAAGTCTTTTCATTAATTATTTGCAGATTTTAGTACTAAAATAGTTCCTTCATAAACCTCTTCAGTGCTTAGTTTTATAATGTAATAATAAGTTCCTTCAGGTACAGGTTCTCCATTTATAGTACCATCCCAAGGGGTGTTATAGCCAATCGATTGGAAAATTGTTTGCCCCCATCTATTTACCACAATAATTTCAGCATCTTGATGTAAGAATTTAATGAAATCTAATTTCCAAACATCATTTTTCCCATCTCCATTAGGGGATATTGCATTAGGAATTAATTGTGAAATTTCATTGGTAACTGTATTTATAGTGATTTGTACGGTAACACTATCCGAACAACCTGTTGAACTAATGACCCATTGTGTTACATTGTAAATGCCGTTTTCAAAATATGTAGTATTAGGGTTTTGATCATTTGACGTTTCACCATTACCTAAATCCCAACTCCACTGTGTAGCGTACAATGATGTATCAATAAAATTAAATTCTGCGCCAATATTTAAACCATTATTTGACTCATAAATAAAACCTGCTTTGGGTTTAGGAGGTATGTTTATAACTTTGGTTACTGTATCAGAACAACCTTGATCTGTTTGAATGATTTCTGTAATTGTAAAATTGCCTACAGCCAAGAACAACTGTGTAGGGTTTGCTACAGCCTGGTTCCCCTGCCCTCCAAAGTCGTAGTAGTAGGAGTTTATTGTCCCTGTATTGACAACAGATTGGTCAGTAAATGTGAAAATAACTTGATCATTATTACATGTTGAAGAGTAGTCAAAATCTGCCACTGGTTTATCATATATTTGTACAGTTTTTGTTGTGGTATCCCTACACCCAGCACTACTTTCAATAATTAACTGAACATCATAACTTCCATAAGTTGTATATATATGTTCATCATTAGAAGTAAACCCAGTTGTCCCATCAGCAAAATCCCAACTCCAATTTACTATACTTCCAAATCCGTTTAATGAAAAATCGGTAAAATATGTAGTGTCAAATTCGCAGGCATTTGTGTAATTAAAATTAGCAAATGGTGGTGCAATAAATGAAATTAACACATTATCACTTTCAGCTAGGCAAGTATTATTATTTGTTGAAGTTAGTGTTAAAACTAAACTTCCTGAACTTACTTCTGCTGGCGTGGGAGTATATATTGCATTCAAATCTGTATCATTTGGTGTAAAAGTACCGTTACCTCCACTCCATTGTCCAGTGGTAGTTGACCCCGAAACTATTCCAGCTAAATTAACCTCATTTTGATTTGTACAAACTTGAATATCAGCTCCGGCATTAACTTGAGGTGAGGGTGTAAATATAATCAGTACACTATCTTTTACAACTGTGCAATTATTATTGTTGGTACTTTCTAAATAAATCCACAACTGTCCTGCATTTACATCTTGCGGACTAGCATAATAAGCAGTATTTAAACTTAAATTATCTGGATTAAATAATCCTGTTCCAGAAGTTAACCACTTACCTGTTGTTGTTGCACCTGTAACAGAACCAGACAAATTAAAATTGGCGTTATTAGCACAGGCATAAATTGTGTCAACACTTATATTAACCAGTGGAGCTGGTGTAATAACAATTTGCATTGTGTCTGTTTCGTCTGCACAGCTTCCAGATGCTGTTGAAGTTAAAACTAAAGTAACTCCTCCATTATTAATATCATTTGAAGAAGGTGTATATACAGCATTTAAGTTAGATGTGTTAGGTGAAAAACTTCCACTACCTAAAGTCGTCCATATTCCAGAGGTTGCCCCACCACTTATTGAGCCAGACAGCGTAACATCTGAATTATTAGCGCATACAGTTTGGTCAGCACCTGCACTTACAATAGGCGCAGGTGTTACTGTTAAGGTTAGCGTATCTTTTTGTATAGGACAAGGTCCTGTTGATGTTAATATCAAGTAAATCGGACTAATGATTGTATCTAAATCACTTGGAAAATACGTGTTTAAGAGTGTATCTAATCCTTTATCCCAATTTCCAAAACCATTGCTACCCCACACACCTGTTACAGAGCCACCACCTACAATTCCGTTGACAGAAAAAGAGGTATTAGCACAAACAGTAGCATCATTACCTGCATTTACAAATGGATACGATTGAAATTCTGAGACAAAACTATAAGCTGAACCATTACCACTTTGTCCATTCAAAACTGCCAATCCAAACACATCTCCTGTATTGGTTAATTGATGGAAACCCCCAACTGAAATATCGGCAGTATTAAAATACTTTAACGCCGAAACAAACTCACCACTTGTCCCTGGTACTACGGAAAAATCACTAGCTGTTAATAATGCAGAGTTGCCGTCTATTTGGAACTGATTTTCATATCCAGAACGTATATAAACAACCAACCCTAGTGAATCGGAAGAATTGCGAGAAAAATTTTGCTCATATTTTCCCGAGCAAAAAACAGGTGGTATTTGTGTCATCCCTAGATTACATCCATTCCCTGCCACGTGTAAAAGGTAAACAGGTTCAGATGTTTCAATATAATTTATGTCATCTGTTAATGCGTACTCGTAAGTTTCACCCCAATTTATTAAAGTATTTGTTGTCCCTGAATTAGTTACCGTAATTGAAGTAGAATTATTAATTGCTAGCACATATATTCTTTCGTTTGCCGCCGTTGTTTTTCTGACAATGAAATTAGTCCCTAAATTATCAGAAGTTACCAATTGTTCACCTACTGTTGATGTACAACCATTATTTAATAAAGCACCCGAAAAAACAGTAACAGAGATTGGTTTATCTGCAGCCACAATAGAACCCGCCAAAGATGTTGATGCCGTTACATTTACATCTCTTGCACTATAAGTTTCACCGGTATTTAGTACAATAGTAAAAGTTGTATTTATAGCATGACCAACAATATCTGTACGTGGAGTTATTGCAATTGTTGTATTATCTTGAGTAGCTACAATTTCAAATGAAGAAAAGGTTGAAGGTGAAATTACAGCATTATCCCAAAATTTTTGAAAAGGTGTGTAAAAATCTGTTCCTAAACCTTTAGTCCCTTTTAAAGAGAAAACCTCTCTATTATTGACATTATTTACTTCATAGGTAACAGAAATGTTTGAAGTTGAAGTAATTCTTAAACCCGAATCATCAATAATATTAGCACCCGCACTTTCAATATCACTTATAAATGGGGTCAAATCAACTATTTGATTTGTATTAGCCGACAAATTGACTGTAATTGGTAAAAATGCCCCATTAGCAGGTTGTGATATAGTTACAGTTGCAGGATTAGAATAGGTTGATATATTTAACAAAACGGGAGATTCTCCTTCTGCAGAGGATATATCAGGGGCAGCAAACCAAAACTCTGTATCTTGTTGAGCAAAAGTTTTTGTACTAAAAAAACTAAGGTGTAATGCAATTAACAAGAATAAACTTTGAAGTGTTTTATTTTTTAAGTTCATAGACAACTTCCTTATTTCAAGGATTAAAAGTAAGTATTTCAATACAAATATATAAAAAATATAGACTAATAACTTATTTATTTCTGTTTTTTTATTTTTTTCTGATTAACCGCTTTCGTACCACAACGTAAATAGTTTACGTTGAGTGTTAATAGCTTTGTTCTGTAACAAATATAACAA
>DQTE01000057.1 GCA_015662905.1 Crocinitomix sp.
ATACTACCAACACCAACTAATAATATTATTTATGATGTAATTAACATCCAAGAAAACAAGGATATTAAACTCTTTGTTGTTGGCTCGGCTTTTACTTTAGGTTTTACAGTAAGTGGTTACAACGTAACTAATTTATTAGATATTGCAGATGGAAAAAAAAACATAATACAATTAACTTTTTTAAACAACGAATGTTTAATTACTAATGTAGAATTATCATGAGTTTAGGATTTTTAAATAAAAGTTTAATTGGTGGCGAGAAAACGTGGGAAGGTCTGTTTGCTTATTATAGATTAAATGGAGATGTAAAAGATAGTGTAGGTGGATTAGACGGAATAACTACCACAACTCATCTGTTTGAAAATGGAAAAAATGGTTTATGCTCTGTTTTTAATATGAATGATACTGAAAAAATAAGAATTCCACATTCATCTCCTTTTTCATTTACCGATGGAGTGCAAGATAAGCCGTTTTCTATTTCTTTTTGGGTTAAATTTAAAACTTACAAAAATCAATGGATAATATCCAAGAGAGATGGGAACAGTAGTAATACGGAATGGCAAATTATCTTATATAAAAATAAGATAGGTATTTATTTATTTGGTAGTAATAGTGGTCCGCGCTATATAGGTGTCACATTAAATACACTACCCAGTATTAATGAATGGCATCATTTAATAATTACCTATGACGCTAGTAATGTAAGTAGTGGTTTAAAATGGTATTTAGACGGAGTTCCTAATTTGGGAGGAACTTCTATTGACCTAAATTACACCAATATGGAAACTACTAATTCCTTAATTACTTTAGGGCGAGCTGGATCTTGGGGTGGTTTTAATATGAATGGTAGATTAGACGGTGTTGGATTCTGGAATAAAGAATTGACACCTCAAGAGGTGGTTGAAATTTACAATTATCAATTATTTAATGAATTAATATGAAATACGCAAAAATAATAAATAACGAATTAAAACAATTCACATCATTACCAAATGATGAGATATACGGCAATCAATTAAATAAAGCTAATATTGATGTTATCAATGAAAGAGGTTATTATGAAGTGGTTATTAAGGCTGGTTATGATGAGAATATACATATATTATCTTCTTTAAAAAAGACAGATTTTAGTAAAAGAAAAAAACAATTTACGCAAAAATACACCGATAAATCACAAACACAAATAAAACAAGAAGCAACTGCTAAGATGTTTAATCAAATGTCTCAATTCATTGACAACAACCAACAAGTAGGTCATGAATATTATAATACAAAAAAAGTAGAAATAACCATGCAATTATTCAGAAGACCTCAAACAGAGGTTAATCCAATAGTAGCAGAAATTGACGTTTTAGTAATGCCTATTTTAGATAAAGTAAATTCTGGAGATTTTTATAGTGCAATTACTTTACCATTAGCAGAGCCAACCATACAAGAAGTTGTTGATATTAAAAATGAAGTTTTAGAATTTGCAACCAATTATGTAACCGAAAACTATTAACATGATATACTTATACATCTTATTATTGTTCACGCTATTAAATGTAATAGCAGTTGTTATTTTATTTTTTACGGATTTTTATAAATATTTTATTTTTTATAAATGGTGGAGTGTTCAGCTTAAAGACATTTACACGCTAATAAAAGCACTTGTTACATTTGTTATTGGTTCGTCTGTATTTCTTATTTATTCTATTTTAGGCTGGGCTTACTCATTAGGGCTGCATTTATGGCTTAAAGATTTTAGCTTAAAGAAATTCGTATCGCCAATAGTAAGAGTTTTTACCTTACTATTTGATGGCTTAGCTAATGCTTTAGGTGGCGAATTATTAAATCACTTCTTAAAACCTAAAATTAAATTTGGCAAATGGTGGCAAACAATCTCAGCCATTACTGGAATTAATTATCTACACAACAAAAAAAACGGAATAACCAACAAAAAAATAGATAAATTCAGAAATATATTGAATAAAATCCTTGGTAAAAATCATTGTGAAAATGCTATTACTGATAATGATAGAGTTTATTATAAATTATAAAAGAGTATGCCAGAAAGAATTGAAAATATCAGGGAGTTTTTAGAAAACGCAATAACCTCAAAAGGTTTCTGGATAAGCTTATTAGCTACAATAATGAAGATTGTTTTATCAATAAGACAACAAAAATTCCATTGGTTTATTGCGTTGTCCGATTTTCTATTCGGAACACTTGCAGGTTATTCAACTTATGAATGGGCTAGTGAAAGTGCAAGTTTATCACATTTTCAGATAATCATATTAACTTTATTATCATCATTAAATGCTTTTTTAATAGTAATGCTAATTACAGACCCGAAAATAATAAAAGTACTTTTAAACAGGTATTTACGAACTAATTTTGATATTAAAAAAAATGAAAAAAAAACTAATTAAAGCGTTTATTATTGAGTACTTAATGAGCTGTTTCATTTTATTAAGTGTACAATTATTAGTAGTTGATGGTAATATGAATTATCAATCATTGAATATATTTATTATTTATTCTTTTATTAGATTGATTTGGATTTATTTCAGTTATAAAGTAATAGTAAAAGAATTAATTGAACTAAAAAAAGAAGATGGATAAACTAACAATAAAAAGAATAAAGACACTTCATCCTAATGTTAGGAATGAAGCATTGAAGATGTACAGAATAGCCAATAATAAATTAGGTAAATATGTCCGTTTGCGTTTTTCGTGGACGTATCGTTTTGGTTTTGAACAAGCCAAGCTTTATAATCAACGTCCAAAAGTTACCAATGCAAAAGCTGGATATTCCGTACATGAATACGGTTTAGCATTCGATATTGTACTTCTATACGATAAAGATAGAAACGGCACATTTGAAACAGCGAGCTGGAACACTATTTTTGATGGCGATAATGACAATATAGCTGATTGGCTAGAAGTTACAAAAGTATTTTTAAGTTATGGTTGGAAAAATGGCTTTTTGAGAAATGGCAGAAAATGGGATAAGCCGCACTTTCAAAAAACAAACGGTTTAAAAGCCCGAGATTTAAAAAAGATAGTTGATAATGGAAATGTTATAAAAGAAGTCATTAATAATGAGGAATATATTTACCCTAAATTATGTAAATGTGATTAAATATTAATTAGTATAATAAAGAAACTCCTTATTATACTATTTCACTTAAAAGTAAAATAACAATGATTAATAAAAATATAAATATTCCAATTTTCACATTAAAACAATTGATAATACCTATTATATTAATTGCTTTGGTGTATTTTACATTTAGTAACTATACCAGTTCTAGCTATCTAAAAAAACAAGATAAACAATACAAGAAAAAATACGATAGTATCGAAAAATCAAACATTGATATAAAAAAAAGTTTGCTAAAATTGGATCAAATCATAAAAAAACAAGACAGAATATCTAAATATCATAAATCCAACTTCAAAGGATTAAAAAAAACGAATACTAATTTAAAAAAAGATTATGAAAAAAATAATAACA
>DQTE01000194.1 GCA_015662905.1 Crocinitomix sp.
CAATAGCAACATCCGAACCAAAACGTTCCCATCCACCTGAAACTACATTATCCGAATTAATGATATGTTGTACTTCAGTCCATATGCCACTTGTTCGTTCAAAGATATACGCTGAACCACACTGCCAACCACTACTACCATCTGGTCTGTAATCGTGATTAATTGCTCCAACAATTACATAATCACCAGATATGCCTACTGTATGTCCAAATTGGTCTGATAGGTCTTCTCCATTATAGCCATTAGGGTAATAAAGGTCAGGAGCTCTGTCACTTGCTACAATTTTTTGTGTTTGTGCCCAAATATTAGTATTTACATCTAAATCAAACAGATAACAAGAACCAGCGTGGTGTATGGAATCCAATCCAACAACATTTTCAAAATCTTGATGAGCACCTACTATAAGTGTGTTTCCATCAACATCTACAGACCAACCAAATTCATCATCTGTACTACGATCACTTGCTACAATTTTTTGTGTTTGAGTCCAAGTACCATTTATATTTTTAAATATATAAACCGATCCTGCTTTTGAAATATTATTATTACCGTTTTCATCATCATCTTCTCTTGGAGCACCAATAATTAACCAGTCTCCATCAACAGCAATAGACCAACCAAAGCGGTCATAGTTTTCATTATCAGAATTTTGTAGTATTTGTGTCTGAACCCAAGAATTTCCTAGTCTTTCAAATACGTAAACTTGTCCGTTGTTATAGTTTCCAGAACCAAAAGCACCAACAAAAGCATAGTTGTCATTTGTAGCGACGGCACTTCCAAACCTGTCAAACTCTGCTCGGTCAGAAGCAATTACCTTGTCTATTTCGGAATAAGGTTGAGCAAGAGTTGTTAGACTTATAAAAAATAGTAAAATGTTTAAATAAATTTTCATATTGCTTTTATTTTATAATTATTTTCAAGGTTTCTTTTTCATTTGTTTCAAGAATATAAACACCAGAAACTAAACTAGAAACATTCACGCTATTTTTATTTTGTTCCTTTAGTACCTCTTTTCCTAAAACATTGTAAATTGTAAATGATATGGTTTTGTTAAAATGCAAAATATCATCTGCAGGGTTAGGATACACAAATAATTCTATTTTATCTTTATCAATTTTGTTGAGGTTTGAAAAATCATCATTAAAAGCTTTTGGTGTAGGGATGTCAAATATGAGGTAAGTGTCAGATCCGTTAGGATAACGACCGAAAGATTTGTTTTTATTTGTAGGTGTATAGTGTAAACTATCAATGGTTTCTCCTCCTCCTGTTTTTAGATAAACGATATCGTCTATATTTTGTAATTTAAAATTTACATGATTTTGTCCTTGGTATGTTTGTTTGTCATTCCAAAAAATTAAATATCCATTGGCGGGAATTGATGTGCCGTTAGGTATGGTCCATTCATAATTTCCTTTGGTTAGTTTACACTCCGATATATTAACACTGTAATTGTTTGGATTAAATAATTCTGTCCAATCGTCATATTCGTTAAAATTGTCAGCATAAACAGTTGTGTTTTTCAACATCACTTCATTTATCAATATTGGTTGATAATTAGGGTCTGGTTCAAAAATTGCTGTAAAATTAGTGTCTGCATTTGGTGTCCAAATAATTTCATCTTGCGTTATGCCTATATTTTGCCATTCTACAAATCTATATCCTGGTTTTGGTATGGCTTTTAACGGTACTGGTATAGTATTCATATAAATACCAGCCCATGGGTAAATACTATTTGATACGCCAGGGATATTTTTGTTTAGTAGAAGGGTATTAATTTTTACAGAACCCATTTCTACATCATTTACGTTAATAACTACAGTGGAAGTATCTATTATATTAGGCCATTTTAAAAGAAAATGTTCTCTTTGTTTTCTTGCTCGTCTTTCTCCAAATCTATCTAATAAATAAAAAACAGTGTCCCATTGTGCTAATGAAGGCGTTTCTATGTTTCTATCTTCAATAGTGCTAGCTCTAGAAGGAAATTTCCATCGGTTAACCTCTTCCATCATTTCTATATCTAAAATTGATTTCATATAACTGATGTGCGCCTGAACAACTTCTGGTTTAAACCAAGAATTTAACAAATCACACATACGGTTAATAAATTTATAGCGAAAAGTTTCATTTTCTAAAAGTCCCCTAAAAAATCTTGTGTAAGAGGCAAAAATTCCAGTTGAAATAGTGGCAGCATTTAGTGTATTAACAGTATAGTAGGCATTTTTGCAATCTCCTCCAAAGCCGCCATCTAAATCATATAAAGCCCAACGGAATTTACCGTCGTAGCCAGCCCCTGCATTTGAAACATAATTACCCGTTTTCCGCCAAATAACAACGTTTGAATACACCCAATCTACATTACTCAAGTATATTTCGGCACACATATAATCAATATAGTTTTCTACGTCTATTTTGGAGGCAACATAATTATAGTTGACATCATTAGTCATATCATTATTAATAATGAACAATTCTAAATTTTTCATTTCAGCACTATCAGCTTGATAGCCGTTTCCTTGTACATCAAACTCTTGATCTAAAATTGTTAATGAATCGTCATCTATACCATATAAATTTTGTAAAAAATAATCATCCATTCGTTCTTTGATAGAGTGAATACCCCAATACTCTCCGTTAATAAAAACTATTACGTGTTTAAAGTGTTGTTTGTCAATATTAAGACCATCAACAATCAATCCCGCTAAATCATCTCTTGGAAAGCAATTTGGAGTATGTCCTCCAGAACGTAAAATGATACGTTTATATTTTTTTATTTCTACATCATCAAAAAATGGATAGGTAAAGTTGTTTTTTTCATCATATTCGCCATACATTCTTAAATTCTTTTTACAAGAATGGCGAGACCCTCCTCCGTGAATTCTAACTCTAACATCTTGTTGATAAACAGAAATTCCATTTTCAATTAAATCAAAATTCATTATTCGTTCCCAGCTAACATCTTTTTGAGAGTAGTTTCCATCAGGCTCATTACCATAAACATAAATACCAGATTGGTCAGAGAACATTTCAACACTATCAATGGTAATGGATAATATAGGTAAAGAATACCTTGCTGTTCCAAGAGGAGTAATTAAAAAAAATTTAGTAACCGTTTTACTAGGTAAAAATCCTGTTTTAAAAGCTTTTACTTTTATAACGTGAGCTTTTTGTACTTCACCAACTGGTGGTAACCATCCTCTACTATTAGCTCTTACGGTTGAGTATGTTCCATAAGGATGATTAAGAGAAGGGTTGGTTGGAATAGAAGAAAACGAGTTGGGTGTTCCGGTTAAGTCTAGTAAAGCTATAGGAGTGGTGTATAAATTATCAGACGTTGTTGGTTCTTTACCATTTGTAGTGTAATAAATTTGAACATTTGGGTCTGTACTACTTAACTCTAAAAGAATAGCTGTAGAATAAATACCACTTTCAAAACTAAAATTAACAGGGTTTAGTTGTTGGGCAGACAGAAAGTTATAAAACAATAGTGTTATAATATATAAAAAAAAGTGTCTCATCTAGTTAATGATTTGTGGTGTTAACAAAGTTAATGTTTTTTAAGTCAAGTAAAAAATTTATATCAGTTTCTATTTTATTACCAATCACCACTACATCTGCACCGGCATTGTAAGCTTTGTTTATATCTTCTAAGGATGTTAAACCGCCCCCAATAATTAATGGTAAACTGGTAGAGCTAGCAACAGCTTGTATCATTTTTGGCGGAACAGGGGTTATAGCCCCACTACCTGCATCCATAAATATGGTTTGCATACCAAGTAATTCGCCAGCCATAGCAGTGTTTTTTGCAATAACATATTGGTCTGAAGGAATAGGTGATGTTTGGCTTACGTAAGCAACAGAAGATGTTTTTCCGCCATCAATTAGCATATAGGCTGTTGGAATTGCTTTAAGGTTAGAAGATTTAATTATAGGAGCCGCTTCAATTTGATGACTAATCAAAAAATCAGGGTTTCTACCTGAAATTAACGATAAAAATAAAATTGCATCAGCATTTTTGTCTATTTGTAAATGTGAACCTGGGAAAATAATTAATGGAATTGAAGAATTATTTTTTATTATCTTTATACATTGTTTAAAATCATCAACGTCAACGGTACTTCCTCCAATAAAAATAAAACTGGGGTTTAAAATGTTAACCTTATGGATAAGCTGTAAGAGTTTTGTTTCGCTTTTTTCTTTGTCAGGGTCAATTAAAATAGCTAGTTGTTTTTTTCCTTTTTGTATGTATTGATTTATTTGCATTATTGAAAAATAATTTTTCCAGTTTTAATTGGGTTATAATTTTTAGAGATAACAAAAAAGTACACACCAATAGGTAAATCTCCTAAATTAAAAACAAACTGATAATCTATTGAATTAAAAGCGCTTATTTTTTGCCCTACTGCGTTATAAATGTCTATAGAAACGTTAGTTAAATCTCCTACATTAAATGTAATTTGATCGCTTGCTGGATTAGGATATATTATTATTTCTTGTGTTTTCGTTTTTCCCTCATTTACTGATAAATAAGCATTAAAAGACCATAAATCTTTTAGGTTTGTGCCATTTGTTCCTCCCCAGCAATAAGCGGTGTTTTCAATGACAAAAGACACCATAAAACGTCTTGCCACTCCTCCAAAATCATTTACCTGTGTCCATGTATTTGTTTCAAAATCATACATCCAAAAATCTTTATAATTTATAGTGCCCTCTACATTATTTCCTGTACCTATGTATCCTTTATCTAAAACACAAAATCCAGTAGCATCCTGTCTTAAAGTATCTCCTACATCAGCTTTTTGCACCCAGTAGTTTGAAGTTGGATTGTATTCGTAAAAATCTTTTAAAGCAGCACTCCATGTGTGCCCTGTACCTACATAACCTTTTCCGTTATAACTAAATCCCACGGGGTTTGTTCTTCCTATACCTATAAAATCAGCCATTTTTACCCATGAGTTTGAATTAGGCTCATATTTATAAAAGTCTTTAACGTAAAGATCTGTAGTGTCTGCTACAGTTTGTCCACACCCAACATACCCTTTTTTATCTATGACAAAAGCTACAGCTCCACGTCTGGGTGCGCCAGGAAAATCGGAAATTGGATACCACATATTTGAGGACGGGTCATATTTCCAAAAATCTTGTTCATAGTTTCCATCAGCATTACGACCTAACCCTACATAACCGTAATTGTCAATTGAAAATGCTGTACATTGGTAACGTAAACTACCTCCAAAATCAGCTTTTTGTGTCCAAGAATCAGAGGCTGGGTCATATTCCCAAAAATCTTTAAAAATGACGTGCTCACCAGAATTGTAATGACCCATTCCAACGTATGCTTTGCCCCCCACTGTAAAAGCTGAAGACCTGTGACGAGCCACGCCTTGAAATGTGGCTTTTTGGTTCCACTGCCCATCAGCATATGTATGAAGGGATAAAAGCAGTAATAAAAGAAAAGTTAATATTTTTTCCATTTGTAAAATATAATACGATTAAAATACAAAAAGGTTGTTTTAAACCTATGTTAAAAGTGTAGTTTTACTACAAATCATTGAAAGCTAAACTAAACATAAAATCATTGTCAATAAAAAATGAATGTGTTTGGGCCTTTAAATTTAGTTGGTTTAAATTAATAATTGCAGAGTTAGTTTTAACCTCTACATCATCCATAAAAAAAAGATTATCACCATCAAACAATTTATAAACAGCCTCTTTAACCGTCCATAATCGAGTTAAATCAGTAAGGTCTTGAAAGGTGTCATTTTTGTGTAAAAACTTATGTTTAACTCGGTCTAATTTTTCAGAAATTTTTTCAATGTCTATTCCTATGTTTTGTTTGTTTGAAAAAGCTATAACCACCCTTTGGTGAGAATGTGTCATAGATAAAAATCCACTTTTTAAGTAAGGTTTGCCTGTTGGTTTATATAAAATTTTTTGATTTGTGTAGAAAGTTTTCCACAAAAACCTCAAATGATAAAACTCTAATTGCCTTTTGACGGAGTTAAAACCTTTAAAAATTTGTTGGTCTGAAAAGCTTAATATCGAAAGATCAATATCTTCTATGGTTGTATTTTGATAATCTAGTAGCTTTATCAAAATGTCTTTCTGTTGGTATATGGTTTTAATATGGTGCGACAATTAGTTTTTTATAGCAAAGATACTAGAAATTAAGAAACAATTAAGACAGAACAATTATCAAAATTTTAAATATTTGTGTCAATTCAAAGGAGTTTTGTATTTTTGTGCACTAAATAATAAGTAATTAGATTAAAAAATGAGTAATACACAAGAAAAATTAAACTTCAAAGTTAAGGATATTAGCTTAGCAGATTGGGGGAGAAAAGAGATAAAACTGGCTGAAGCAGAAATGCCAGGATTAATGTCTTTAAGGGAAGAATACAAAGATGAGCAACCTTTAAAAGGTGCAAGAATTGCAGGTTGTTTACACATGACAATTCAAACAGCCGTTTTGATTGAAACGTTGACAGCATTAGGGGCTGAGGTAACTTGGTCGTCTTGTAATATTTTTTCAACTCAAGATCAAGCTGCTGCGGCTATTGCAGCTACGGGAGTGCCTGTTTTTGCATGGAAAGGAATGAATGAAGAAGAGTTTGATTGGTGTATTGAACAAACTCTATTTGCTTTTGAAGGAGGAAAACCTTTAAATATGATTTTAGATGACGGAGGGGATTTAACCAATATGGTTTTTGATAGATATCCGGAATTAACAAAAGATATTAAAGGGTTGTCTGAGGAAACTACAACAGGTGTTCATAGATTATATGAAAGAATGAAAAATGGCACATTAGTAATGCCAGCAATTAATGTTAATGATTCTGTAACTAAGTCCAAGTTTGATAATAAATATGGATGTAAAGAATCATTAGTAGATGCTATAAGAAGAGCAACGGATACAATGATGGCAGGTAAAGTAGCAGTTGTCGCAGGTTATGGTGATGTTGGAAAAGGTTCTGCAGCTTCTTTAAGAGGTGCTGGTGCAAGAGTTATTGTGACTGAAATAGATCCTATTTGTGCATTACAAGCAGCTATGGACGGGTTTGAAGTTAAAAAAATGGAAAATTGTGTTGATAGAGCTGACATTGTAGTAACCACAACAGGAAACTTTAACATTATTAGAGCAGAACATTTTGAGAAAATGAAAGATAAAACAATTGTTTGTAATATTGGTCATTTTGACAATGAAATTGATGTTGCTTGGTTAAATAATAATGCTGAAAAAATTGAAGTTAAACCTCAAGTAGATCTTTATAGGTTGCAGAATGGAAGAGAAATTATTCTTCTTGCTGAGGGACGTTTGGTTAATTTAGGTTGTGCCACAGGTCACCCATCTTTTGTAATGAGTAATTCTTTTACAAATCAAACTTTAGCGCAAATTGAATTATGGAATTACCCTGAAAAATATGAAAATAAAGTGTATATGTTACCAAAGCATTTAGATGAAAAGGTAGCTAAATTACACCTTGCTAAAATTGGTGTTGAATTAGAGGTTTTATCAGAAGAACAAGCTAAATATATTGATGTTCCTGTAGAAGGGCCATATAAACCCGAACATTACAGATATTAAGTTTAAAGTAATATAGTAATAAAAAAAGAGGAAGCTTTTGTTTCCTCTTTTTTATTTATATCTTTCCAAACTTAAAAACAGTAACAATGAAATCATTTATACAAAACATTCCAAAAGCAGAGTTACACTTACATATAGAGGGAACTTTTGAGCCAGAATTAATGTTTAAAATAGCGAAACGAAACCAAATTGACATTCCTTTTAAAACTATAGAAGAAGTAAAAAAAGCTTATACATTTGATTGTTTACAAGATTTTTTAGATATTTATTACCAAGGGGCATCAGTATTAATTAAGGAGAAAGATTTTTATGACTTAACGTATAGTTATTTTCAAAAATCTGCCATTCAAAATGTACGTCATGTAGAAATAATGTTTGACCCACAAACGCATACTGAACGTGGGGTTTCGTTTGAAACTGTAATTAATGGAATTTCAAAAGCTTGTTATGATGCCAAAAAAAACTATGGAATAACATCCTTTTTAATTATGAGTTTTTTAAGACACTTGACAGAAGAAGAAGCTTTTATAACCCTTAATCAATCTATACCTTTCAAAGATAAAATAAAGGCCGTTGGATTAGACTCTTCTGAAAAAGGAAATCCACCCTCAAAATTTAAGAATGTTTTTAAAGCAGCTGTTAAAGAGGGGTATATCCCTATAGCACATGCAGGCGAGGAGGGTGATGCTGGCTATATTTGGGAGGCACTTGATGTATTAGGTGTTCAAAGAATTGATCACGGAAACAATGCGTTACAAGATTTGAATTTAGTTAAAGAAATAATTAAAAGAGATATAGCACTAACCGTATGTCCATTATCAAATACAGCATTGCAAGTAGTTAAAAACATGAAAAACCACCCCCTAAAAAAAATGATGGAATTAGGGTTAAAAGTAACGATTAATTCAGATGACCCTGCATATTTTGGAGGACATTTAAATCAAAACTATATAGAAATTCAGAGAGCATTAGATTTAACCAAAAAAGATTTAATTAATTTAGCAAAAAACTCTTTTAAATATTCATTTTTAGATAAAAACATTAAAAATAAGCATTTAGAAGAATTAAATCAATTATAGAATGAAAGTTGTTATTCAAAGGGTAACCTCTGCAAATGTTAAAATCAATAAACAAATATATTCTAAGATTGAAAAAGGGTATTTAATTTTATTAGGAATAGGAC
>DQTE01000084.1 GCA_015662905.1 Crocinitomix sp.
CTTAATATCGTATCTGGACTTGGTACATTATTATTAGGTACTCTTTTAAATGAGAACCCAAATGAGTGCTAATGTCTTCAATGACATCTCCTCCGCTTAAAAATACGTTAGTTAAATTTCTAATAATATCGCTCTAAGAAAAGTCTGCGCGCTTCACTCTATTACCAAGTTCATTATCAAATCAATGGACTAAAACCTACTTTGTTAAAATAATAATTAACAAAAGAAATTCCTGCTAATGGACTAACCGTGTTTGAATATTTTTGTATCTTCACCCTTATAGTAATAATATATACAAGGGTTTGTTTTGTTTTTTATAAAAAAGTTTTGCAGATTTAAGGTAATACTTTTTGTTTAATTTTTTGGCAGGGTACAAATAAAATTTACCATTAGAGATAGTTTTAGAAAAATTTAACATTTTTTATTATGTTGCGTTAGGGGCTTAATGGTTACGAGAATGAAACAAACAAGTATAACAAGTAGTTAAACATAAAATTGCGATTTTATGAGCACATTTTTGTTTTAGTAATTGTTTTGTTTGTAAATTTGAGTAAAAATGGGCACCGTTAAAACGCCCTAAAAATAATGTGATGTTTAAACCTATATACAATGTTACTCAAATAAGAGAATGGGATACTTTTACAATTAAAAATGAGCCAATAGCGTCTATAGACTTGATGGAGAGAGCTGCTCACAAGTGTGTAGATTTTATTTTAAAAAATTATGAGGGACTAAAATTGGTTAATGTATTTGCTGGGGTGGGAAATAATGGTGGTGATGGGTTGGTAATTGCAAGGGCGTTGGCTTTTTGTGATATTAAGGTGCATTTGTTTATTGTTGAGTTTTCTAAAAAATATTCAAAAGATTTTAGTGAAAATTTAGAAATGTTAGGAGGCAATGTGATACCTACTTACGTTAATGAAAAGCATCAGTTAGATGAAATTCCGTTTGCCGAAATGAACATTGATGCTATTTTTGGTTCAGGTTTAACAAGAGAAATAGAGGATGGGTGGTTGGCGCGCTTAATAGGTCTGATAAATAAATCTGATATAAATACTTTGTCTATTGATTTTCCGAGTGGTTTGTTTGGTTTTGATAATAGAAAAAATTCTCTCAAAAATGTGATTAAGGCTAATGTTACTTTAACTTTTCAAATTCCCAAACTGCCATTTTTCTTTAGCAAATATGCACCTTATGTTGGAGATTTTAAGGTAATAAATATAGGTTTACACACTAATTATAGAGTACTTACTCATATTTATTTTGCTGAGTTAAATGACATACGTTTAAAGACGCTGTCCAAATTTGCACACAAGGGTACTAAAGGACATTTATTAGTTGTAGGAGGTTTTAAGGGGATGTTTGGCGCCGTAACTTTATGTGCTAAAGCGGCTTATAAAACAGGGTGTGGTTATGTATTTGTTAAAATGCAAAAACAAGGCAGAAATGTTTTGTTAACTCATTTATTAGAAGCTGTAATGATAGCTGATATTAAAAAGGTGAGTTCAAAAATTAAAGCTATAGCCATTGGGTGTGGGTTAGGTCAGTCTCAAAAATCGTTAGTTTTGCTCAAACAGGTACTGAGTTTAAATTTACCTATAGTGATAGATGCTGATGCCATAAACTTATTGTCTAACAATATAAATTTGATTGAGTTAATACCCGAAAATTCTGTTTTAACTCCTCACGTTAAAGAACTTGAACGTTTAATAGGTGTAGCAGAATCGGAGGAAGAGTTATTAGAGCGTCAAATTGAATTTTCAACACGAAACAAAGTGTTTGTATTACAAAAAGGTGCGTACAGCAAACTAAGTTGTCCAGACGGCAATGTTTTTATAAATTCAACCGGTAATGAGGGAATGGCTGTAGCGGGTATGGGTGATGTTTTAACTGGAATAATTGGTGCTTTTTTGGCGCAAGGATATAATCCAAAACAAGCCGCTTTATATGGTATGTTGATACACGGTAAGGCTGGTGATACCATTGTATTGAATAAAGGTAAAATAGGTTTTTTACCTTCTGAACTTCTAATGTCTATTCCAAAGGTGATCAATCAGTTGTAAGATTTTTTTGAAGTAAGGTAAAAGAAAAAAGTTGATAGTAAGTATCTTTTATATTTTATTTTGGTAAGTTTATCCCCAAAAAAATACGTATAGATTATGGGAATTACAAGAATTGTTAAGATGACATTTAAGACTGAGCACATTAAAGATTTTGAAACATTTTATTTAACAATTAAAGATAAAGTAGCAGATCAACCTGGTTGTAATGGTGTAAAATTACTTAAAGAACAAAACAATACTGGTGTGTTTTTTACCTATAGCACTTGGGACAGTGTTGAGGCTTTGAATGCGTATAGACAAACAGAAACATTTGGAAAAATATGGCCAACGGTTAAAAATTGGTTTTCTTCAAAAGCACAAGCTTGGACAGTGGACGAGTTGATGTAGGTTATCTTGGTTAAAAAACATTGTAAAGCAATACTTATCCTCTTACAAAAATAATTTCTGTTTCATCTTTTCCTTTGCTGTAGTAACTATAGCCGTCAGTGTTAAAAGCCTTTAAATCTTCAATCCTATTAATTTTGTTTTGAATGATAAAGCGGCTCATTAGTCCTCTTGCTTTTTTAGCATAGGTCATAATTACTTTGTAGCTGCCATCTTTTGCCCTGTCTTTAAAAATAGGTGTAATTACAGGAGCTTTTATTTGTTTTAGTTTAGCTACCTTAAAGTATTCGGCAGAAGCAAGATTGACAAGAAAAGGATAATCGTCCTGACTTAACTCCTCGTTTAAGTAGGTGTTAATTTTATTACCCCAAAACTGATAAAGGTTTTTAATATTGGCGCCTAACTGAATACGTGTTCCCATTTCTAACCTATATGGTTGAATTAGATCTAAAGGTTTTAAAATTCCATATAATCCGGATAAAATCCTTAATCGATTTTGTCCTTCATTACGCTCTTTTGTACTTAATTCAGGGTAGTTTAATCCTTGAAAGGCTGCACCCGTAAAAATATCAGCAGAGGCTTTACTATTTTGGGGGGTAAAAGGTAATTCCCAATTCTTATATCTTTCTACATTTAGATTGGCAATGTCATCACTAACTTTCATCAAAGATTTAATATCTTCAGTATTTAAAGTTCTTAATTTATTGACTAACTCTTCAGCCTCTGTTAAAAAAACAGGTAAACTGTTAGTTGGGTTGTTAGTTTTAATATCAAATTGAATAGATTTGGCAGGTGATAAAATTATTTTCATTGTATGTTTAATTAAATTAGAGGTTTATATTTTAAACAGCTATCATGGAAATTTCAACGTTAACATTTTTTGGCAATTGAGCAACTTGTACAGTTTCTCTTGCAGGATAATTTTCTTCAAAATAGGATGCGTAAATTTCATTTACCAAAGAAAAATCATTCATATCTTTTAAAAAAATTGTGGTTTTAACAACATTGGAAAAATTCATGTTTGCTTTTTTTAAAACAGCGTTTAAATTTTTCATAACCAAATGAGTTTCGTGTTTTAAATCCTCAATTTCAAGTTTATTAGTTAGGGGATTAATAGCAATTTGTCCGCTGGTAAAAAGCATTCCGTTAATTTTTACAGCTTGACTATAAGGGCCAATAGCACTTGGAGCTTCATTGGTTTGAATAATTGTTTTCATAATATAAAATGATTACTTTTGTCAGACATCAAAAATAGTAATTAAATTGCAAACTCTACTTATAGATAATTATGATTCCTTTACGTACAACATTGTACATTATTTGGAGTTAAATAATGCTAAGGTAGATGTTGTATTAAATGATGAAATCCCTTTTGATAAGGTTTTAAGGTATGATAAGGTCATTTTATCACCCGGACCAGGATTACCAAATTCATCAGGGGATTTAATGTTGTTTATTGAAAAATTTCATACCCATATTCCTATGTTGGGTATTTGCTTGGGGTTTCAAGCTATAGTACAATGGTTTGGAGGAGATTTAATTAACCAGACAGAAGTAAAACACGGTGTAGCAGAGCAATGTTTTTTTCAAAATCAAACCACTTTATTTAAAGACGTGCCTCAAAATTTTCAAGTTGGGTTATATCATTCTTGGTGTGCAAATTCGAGTACTTTTCCTAAAGAATTAAAAATAACAGCAAAATCTAAACATAATGTTATAATGGCTTTTGAACACCAAAAGCTGCCAATTTATGGTGTACAATTTCATCCAGAATCAATTATTACAGAAAATGGACTGAAAATTATTAATAATTTTTTGCTGAGTTAAGTTTTTTTTGTAATTTTACAGTAGTAATTTCCACATAAAGATGTGAGATTAATTATAGCTTGAAAAGCGCCCATATAGTAATTTTTTGGTTCTTAACGTTTTATATTTTAAAGCGATCTCATTAAACCTGATGACAGGCCTCAAGTCGATTCGACTCATTAGTAATAATGTCAACAGTGGAAGTCAGACCTTTAATGGTAGCTTTAACCATGTTTTTTTGAAGAACTCTAAAAAACTTAAACTATATGGGTTTTTTTTGTTTTTAGGCAACCTATTAATAAATTGATTCGTTGTATGGGTCAAAGAAACAAATTTATAAAATATTATTATGTACAGTAAAATATTAAAAATAATTCATCTAATAGTTTTAACGCTAACTTTTAACTCGCTTTTTGCAACACATATAGCGGGTGGAAATATTTCATATACTTGCACAGGTAATCCTAATGAATACTTGATAACGCTAACTTTATTTAGAGATTGTGGTGGAGTTAATGCACCCCCTGGTACAACAATAGATTTTTCAAATACTTGTGGGTTTGCAAATCCAAATCTTAATTTAGTACTGGACAATGTTTTAACGGCAGAAATATCTCAGTTGTGTCCAGGGGTAGTAGGACAAAGTGAGTGTAATGGTGGTGCATTTCCTGGGTATGAACAGTATGTATATACAGGTCTTGTTACTTTACCTGGCGCTTGCGACTCTTGGACATTATCTTACGATATTTGTAACAGAAATGCTGCGACAAACTTAACAGGTGGCACAGGTAATTGTTTTTATGTTGAAACAGAGATTTTTTCAGCCACCAACGCTTGCAATAATTCACCTACAATTACAACCAATTACCCTGTACCTTATTTTTGTAATAATCAACCCGTAACACATAACTTTGGCATTGCTGAAGCTGATGGAAATACCCTGCAGTTTTCTTTTATAAATGCCTTAGATCTGAACGGTACAAATATTGTCTATAATGCTGGATTTACTCCAACTTCACCTATTACAGGCATTAGCATTGACCCAAATACCGGTGAAATAACGTTTACTCCAACAATGGTTGGTAATTTTGTAATTACAATTTTGATTGAAGAGTTTGATGCTAATGGTAATTTAGTTGGTACAATGATTCATGATACTCAATTTGTAATTGAGAACTGTTCTAATCAGGGGGTACAACCTCCACCTCCAGGAGGTACAAATTTTCAAAATTTTGGAACTAATGCAACTTTAACAAATGGAAATGTTATTTCAATGTGTGATGGTGATCAGTTTTGTGTTGATGTAGTGTTTTCAGACCCTGATGTAAATGATATTTTGTATCTAGGAACCAATGCAATGACTTTATTGCCAGGAGCCACTTTTACACAAACAGGGACTAATCCAGCTACGGGAACTTTATGTTGGACGTATCAAAGCGGTTACACAGGGAATTTAATATCCATAACAGCAACAGATAGTGCATGCCCTACTATTTCTTTTACCACATTTACACTTCAACTTGATATTCCCCCTCCTTTAAATGTTAGCTTAAATGATACAATATGCGGAGATCAAACAGCTCAATTTCAAGCTATTGGCACACCCCCACTAACATGGTCGGTTATATATGGTGATCCTATGGTTATTGGAACAAATTTTTCTTGTAATAACTGTACAAACCCTGTAGCTACACCAACAATTACAACAGCATACCAAATAGTTGATGGTTCGGTATGTCAATTAACAGATACTATTGTAGTAGCTGTGGTTCAAAATCATGGAACTATTGATGCAAACATTATTACAAATGACACCACTGTTTGTTCAGGTGTTTGTTTTAATATTGATGCACAAGCAACACAAATATTTAGTGGCACATCACAAGTCAGTTTTCAAACTAGCACTACAGTTAACATTCAAGATAATACCAATAATATAAGTTTTTTAGCTATAAATGGGTTAAACATGACTAACTTAAATATTGGTTCTATAGAATCTGTTTGTTTAGACATTACCCATACTTGGGATAGTGATTTAGATATTTATCTAGTCTGTCCTGATGGTACTCAGTTTGAATTAAGTACAGATAACGGAGGATCAAGTAATAATTATACCAATACGTGCTTTACTATCTCAGCTACTCAGTCTATTACTTCTGGTAGTGCTCCCTTTACAGGGAATTTTTCGCCAGAAGGAGGAGTGTTGTCTGGAGCATTAGTGGGGTGCACGGCTAATGGTTTGTGGAGTTTACAAGTTTATGATGATGCGGGGGGAGATCAAGGTACAATTAATAACTGGAGCATAACTTTTAATGATGAGATTCCTAATACAGGGAACGCATCAAGTATACTCTGGAGTAACACGGCAGGGTTGACAGATCCAACTTCTCCAACTTCTCAATTATGTCCTAACGCAGATGGTCAGTATATACTATATGCGTATGATGTTGATAACTGTTGGGATTCAGACACATTAAATATTACAGTAACAACACCTCAATCCGCAGGTACAGATTCTACCATTAATGTATGTAAAGAATCTCCTCAATTAGATTTATCTACTTTTATTGGTGGAACACCAAACACAGGAGGTGTATGGATAAATTCTAATTTAGATACAATTACTCAATTTATTTTACCTGATACAATTGTTTCAGGTTCTGTCTTTGGTTATTTAGTAGGTACACCACCTTGTTCTGATACTGCTTTTATAACTGTTAATGTTTTTGAAGTAACAGCTACAACAGTTATTGATGATAGTGATTGTAATGCTTGTAATGGTTCTATCACTATTACAACTTTGACCCATTATGGAAATATTACTGATGTAACATATACATTAGATGCTGGAGTACCTCAATCTCTAAATGTATTTAATAATTTATGTGGCGGTTTACCTGGTACAAATTATAATGTTCTAATTACAGATAGTCTAGGATGTCAATTAAACCTCACAGAAACCGTAGTAGATGACAATTTTCCAGATTTACAATCTATTACAAATACAGATAGTGAGTGTGGATTGGATGATGGAGAGGTTACTTCTGCAGTAACAGTAGGAGGAACGCCTCCTTACGTGTACTTAGTAGATGGTATAACAACTCCTTTCCAAAACTTACCTATTCAAAATTTAGCACCAAGTACACCTAATACTTTTGATCTAATTGTTGAAGATGCTTTTGGTTGCTTAGATACATTATCCTTTACGGTAAATCAAATTAATCCCCCAATTATTACAGGTACACCAGTAGTTAACAATATATGTAATGGAGGTAGTACAGGCGAAATTCAAGTACAAGGAACAAATCTTAATTTTTATAGTATTGATGGAGGGACAACTATACAAACTACCAACTCATTTACAGGTTTGACGGCAGGAACTTATACTGTAACGGCATATTCATCAGATCCTTTAACAACAAATGCTTGTTCTGATGTAGCGACAAATATTACCGTAACAGAACCAAATGCCTTAGATGTTTATAATCTCACTCCTGATGTAACAATATGTCCTAATGATAACATTACAATATCTGCAGACCAACAGGGTGGCATGGGGAATGCTATTTTAACTTGGACTGTAAATGGCAGTAACTTTGGTACAGGAAATTCAATATCTTTAACTCCTAATATTTCAACACAAGTTTGCGTAACAATTTCTGAAAGTAATTGTCCAACCGATACAGAATGTATGAATATAACCATGCCTACACCAATTATTCCTTCGTTTATCGCAGATACAACTAACGGATGTTACCCAGTTAACGTAATTTTTACTAACACTTCTTCAAATTCAACTGATATTCAAAGTGTGTATTGGGATTTTGGAACAGCAGGAACTGCATCAGGTAATACATCTGCACAAGCATCTTTTACTGAGCCAGGTGTTTATGATGTTAGCATACAAATAACTTCAATTTATGGCTGTGTTTATGACACAACATATAGTAATCTAATAGAAGTCTATGATTATCCTGAGGCTAATTTCACAATTACACCAATTCCAGCAACAATTTACGAAACTCAAGTTAATTTTATAGATTTGTCATCTGATGATGTAATCTCTTGGTCTTGGGACATGGGGACTGGTTCATCACCACAATTTTCTAGTGAGCAAAATACACAAACAGAATATCCTGAAGGTGTACCTGGAATATACCCTGTAACCTTAATTGTTAGCAATGCTAATCAGTGCTATGATACTATTATTAGTCAGGTTGAAGTTATAAATGATGTAATCATATATGTACCTAACGTATTTACTCCTGATAATGACGAGTTTAATCAAACTTGGAGAGTGTATATATCTGGTATAGATATTTATGAGTTCCATTTAATTTTATTTAACCGTTGGGGTGAAATTGTTTGGGAGTCATACAACCCAGATGCCTCTTGGGATGGAACTTATGGAAATGATGGAGATGTTCAAGATGGCACTTATGTATGGGTAATTAACGCAAAAGACTCTTATACTGATAAAAAATATGAGTTTAGAGGAACAGTAACCGTTTTGAGATAGTTTAAAATTATTTTTTAGATATAAAAAGAGCTAAATATTTGGCTCTTTTTTTTATTATACAAAAAACTTAAGTATATTGCCTAAAAAAACAAGTGTACGGAAAAATAGACATACAAGAGTTAGCAAAATTTGGTAATTTAGAGTTTTTAGCCAAACAGGTTGTTGAAGGTTTTATAACTGGTATGCATCAATCTCCTTTTCATGGGTTTTCTGTTGAATTTGCCGAGCATAGACTATATAACACAGGAGAATCTACCAAGTATATTGATTGGAAACTATTTGCAAGAACAGACAAATTATTTGTTAAACGCTTTGAAGAAGAAACAAATTTAAGATGTCGTTTTGTTATAGACTGCTCATCCTCTATGTACTTCCCGAAAATTAAAGATAAAACAGTCCTTAATAAGTTAGGATATAGTGTGTATTCAATTGCATCATTGATAGAATTATTAAAAAAACAACGAGATGGTGTAGGAATAACTGCTTTTGACAATCATATTGTAACAGAAACAGCTATAAAAACATCAGGAAAGCATATTAAAATGATTTATGCACAGCTTGAAAAGTTAATGACTAAGCAAGATAATTCTTTAAATAGGCAAACAAATTTTACAGAAGTTTTGCATGAAATAGCCGAAAATACACATAGACGTTCATTGGTTGTTGTTTTTAGTGATTTTTTTAGTTCACACTCATTAGAAGAGCTAGCTAATGCTTTTTTACATTTAAAACATAATAAACATGAGGTTATTTTATTTAACATACTTGATAAGTCAAAAGAGATTGAATTTAATTTTCCAAATCAACCAACTTCATTTGTTGATTTAGAAACTGGAGAAAAGATTAAACTACATCCTTCTGAGGTTAAACAAATGTATAATGAAAGAGTTACCAATTATATAAAAGAGTTAAAATTAAAATGTAATCAATTTAAAATAGATTTTGTTGATGTAGATATTAATAAACCGATAGATTTCATCCTACAACAATATTTAATTAAACGGTCTAAAATCATTTGATTATTAATGGTTTAAATGTTTTTTTAAAAAAAGATAAAAAAAAACCGTAAAAAGTATTGTTTAACAAAAAAAAATATCTAATTTTGTCCCGCCTAAGTAATTAGGTTTGTTCTTATAAAAGAAACATTGGTCCGGTAGTTCAGTTGGTTAGAATACATGCCTGTCACGCATGGGGTCGCGGGTTCGAGTCCCGTCCGGACCGCTTAAAAAGCTTCACTTTGGTGAGGCTTTTTTTGTTATATCTAAGGTATTAAAATTTAAATAGCGAGATTTCAATAAAAATCCCGCTATTTCATTAATGGAATAATAGTGGTCCAAAGCGGAGAAGTATCGAACTTTTTAAAAGAAGACTTTTATGATATTTTAAAAGTGAAAAATAATAACAAATTTAACATTGTTGCACTCAAGTCACAAACACTGTGTTAACAATAAATAATTCATCACATATATTGGGTTTTCATACTCAAATATCTACTTTAGCTTTGTGTTTAATTTTATTTCAACGTCATTATTTGTCTGTTACCGTATCAACATCTGATTTTACTCCTCCAACATATATATTACTGCTTTATTGACAATATTTGATTTCTTGGAATCATTTTTTTGAATCTTAATCATTCCCTATCCTCTTTATTTTTTCCGCTTATTACATTTGAAATAATACCCTTATTTGTTGTGAATTCAGCTAAAAATACACCTCATAAATGAAGGATAATGAATATTATTAAATAGGGCTTGCTGAAAAACTACATATTTCTCTTATTTTATTGGTGTTTTGAGAGGTTTACCCCCTTAAAAACTTGTTTAAAATGCACTAATTTCTTATCTTTATGTAAATAACCCTTGCATTATGGTACATTATATTTCTGAGAAACAACTGAGTATTTTCGATTTCAAAACA
>DQTE01000313.1 GCA_015662905.1 Crocinitomix sp.
AAGGAGATCCTCAATTGGCATTAGACATTACGATGAATCAAGAGATTACATTATCTAAAGCAGATGAGATTAAGACCAATGCAAATCAAGCAATCCATTATAGGCGCCAACTGTATTAAACCAATTTTTAAAAATCTGTTTGCTAGTTTGTTCAGAAACAGTTTGCTGAGGTGTAGGATCCTCGGTAAAAGGATTATCTAATTCCGTATTAAAATCTTCACAAGAAGATAATGTAAATGTTAGAATTAATAGTATTATTATATATTTTAATGTTTTCATATTATTATAGTTTTAAAATTTAAGCATTAATGAAAAAGTATATGTAGTGTTTATAGGGTATGTCTTATAATCAACACTATAAGATTGTAAAGTTTCAGTATCATATGATTGGACTTCTGGGTCCCAACCAGAATAATCTGTTATAGTAAATAAGTTTGTACCTGTAACACCAACTCTAATACTTTCAAAAAATCCTTGAGCAACATTGCTAAGTTGATCTTTATTAATTGTATAAAAAAGTGAAGCTTCTCTTAATTTCACATAACTTCCATCTTCAACCCAAAATTCGTTAATAATATTGGTGTCATATAATGCTTGATAATAATCAATTGTTTTTTTCTCACTATCTGGGTATTGAGATTGATCAACCATTTCATGTCTAAAATCTCTAGTTAACCATTGCCCATTTTTATTGTATATATCACCGCCTTTTTTCCAATCAACAAGCGTGTAGAAATTGAATCCTTTATAGCTAAATGAGTTATTGAATCCCATTTTGAAATCAGGAGTTTGTTTACCAATTTTCCCATAAAATAAATCTCCATTTTCATCTAGTAAATGAAATGGGGTTTCATTTGACGTACCAATATCAGCTCTGGCAACAACAACACCGTCTCTGTTTACAACAAAATCATCAATAGATGCCCCAGTAGGTAATTGATTTTTCATCTCATCAAGTGTTGTAACAAATTTGTTACCATACATAGCTCCAAATTCCACTCCTTCTTCAATTCTAAACATTTTACCTTCGGTAGGACCAACTGTTATAGGGCTTACATTTAGTTCGGTAATTTCATTTCTAGTTCTATCAAATATAACACCTGAGTTCCATTTTAACTCAGTATCTTTCAATATTTTCACATTTAAGTTAGCTTCAATAGTATTAAATTCTACTGTACCAATATTTTGCCATTGTTTATTGTTTCCGTTATTTATATACGAAGGAATATCTACTTTCATAAATTGGTCTTCAGTTGATGCTTGAGAGTAAACTACTCCAAAATCAAACCTATTTAAAAAGCTTGAGTTTAATCCAAATTCAAGTTCAGTTGTTGTTGATGGTTTTAAATCAGGATTAGCTTTAGTTCTATCAGTAGAAAGAGAACCATTTGATATTGGTATTCTTGGATATTGCCAATTGTACCCTGGTCTTTGTCCAGCATTACCAATAGCAACATGCAACTTAAGTTCTTGAATTTTATCGATGTTTAAGTCTTTGGAAATTCTATAAGCTCCTGAAAAACGATAATAAGCGTGTGTTCTTTCATTTTCACCAAATAATGATGATTTATCAACTCTATACATACCATCAACAATATATCTATCCTTATAATCTAATCCAACAATAGCAAAAATATTTTTAGCAGTTTTAGAAGAAGAATCAGATCCAATAAATGCATTATCGTAGTTGTCTAAAGAAATCACTCCAGGATAGATTTGATTTTGGCCAAAGCCGTAAAAATCATCAAATTGATAATCTTCAATTAGGTAACTTATCTTAGATTTCACGCCAAGATCATTATATTTTTTGTCAAAATTTAAAGAAATTTGAGCTTTTTGAGATAATTTATTATAGTTATATAAATAGTAATTACCTGTAGATTTTAATGCGAATAATTCTGCTTGCGTTCCTCCAGTTCTATAATTATCTAATGAAGTAAAATCATTTTCTTTGCTTGTTATCATTTCAAGAGCATACTCTGTATCTAAAGATAGATAATCTGTAAATTCAATATTAAATTTATAAGAGCCTAAAAACTTATTTTGTTTTTTTAATTCTGGGTTAGCCCATAATGGATATATTGGGTTAGTTGTGGTATTATTCCATCTTGACGGCACAAATAAATACGGTTGTCCATCTGGATTTGTAGCATTTAAATTAACATCAGGATCAGTAAGTGATAAATTAAAAAATATATCATTATTGCTACCACCTGGAGTGGTACCACCTGGAGTATGATTATTAGTTCTGATATAATTATTACTAGCATTAAATTTTAACCAGTCATTTATTTTTATCTCTGCATTTAATCTTGCAGCAACTCTTTGGTAACCTTCGGTTTCTCGTAATACTCCTTTATTATCATTTTTTTCAGCTGAGAAATAAAGTTTTAATTTTTCACTTCCTGATGAAACAGATGTAAATAAAATATTATTGTTACCTGTTCTGAAAAAATCTTTTTGGGGATTGTAATATACACCAAATGGATTGTCAGAATAAGAGTCGAAGTCAACTACCCTATTACCATCTACTTGACTGTAATCAGACCCATTATAATCAGCAGGGTATGTGACATTTTGATATTTAGTATATTTTCCTTTTACACTCTCCCAATCATTAGCTAAAACATAATGATGAGATTGATTTACATCAATAAAATTATTAATACTAGAAAATCCTAATTCACTTTTGAAAGTTACATTTATTTTACCAGGCTTACCTTTTTTAGTAGATATAACAACAACACCATTACCAGCCCTAGATCCATACATAGCAGATGCGGAAGCTCCTTTTACTATTTCAAAAGAAGCAATATCATCAGAATTAATATCTGCTAAACCTCCTTCTACTATAACACCATCAACAACAATAAGTGGAGCTTGAGACCCAAATAAATTGGTAGCACCTCTTAATTGAATATTGGCACCATCACCAGGTTGCCCTAAATTTGTTACAGTAACTCCAGCCACTTTACCTTGTAATACGCTTGAAGCAGAAGATGTAGGTACAAATTCTAAATCTTTTTGACTAACCTTATTAACTGTTACAGATAGTTTTTTTCTATTAGTTTTACCTGCTACACCAGTAATAACAATTTCTCCTAGAGACTCTCCACTTTCTTTCACAGTTACATCAATTTTACTTGACACTCCTACTACTTTTTCAACAGCAGCATAAGAAACATGCGTGAATTCTAAAGTATCACCTGTTTTAGCTTTGATAGTATAATTACCATCAAAATCTGTTACAGCACCTTTTGTTGTACCTTTAACCTTTACTGAAATATCAGCGACAGGTCCCATTTCATCCGAAACGACTCCGGAGATCGTTCTCTCTTGCGCAAAGGTCATTTGCAGCATAAACGCTAGTAGTAGCGTCAAAATTCCATTAATCTTTGTTTTCATTTGTATAATTATTTGAATTAATTAGCGCCAAATATCTTAATTAAAA
>DQTE01000105.1 GCA_015662905.1 Crocinitomix sp.
CAAGGATGTTTCATTTGCATTGATGGTGCAGGTTCTGGCGGTGGCGGTGGCGGTGGCGGTGGTCAAGGAGGAGCAGGTGGTACTAGTGGAACAAGTGGAGGTTCTTCTTATGCAGTTTACTTATTTGTAAATGGTACCAATGGAAATATCATTGATTGTAACGCTAACGCAGGTGCTTTAGGACTTGGAGGAACAGGTGGTGCAGGAGGAACAGGTGGTGCAGGAGGTGCTGGTGGCTTAGGTTCAACTTATACTGGTGGTGGTGAAGTAGGTTGTGGTGGAAATGGTGCTGCTGGTGGTACTGGAGGAAATGGCGGAGCTGGAGGTAATGGTACACCAGGGGAGTCTGTAACCATACATCTTGAATCTGGTAGTGCTTTGGCTAGTAGTGTCATTAATTTTAATTTAGCGGCTCAACCAACTATAACCGCTTCTAATGTTAACTGTACAATAACGGATGTTGATTTTACAAACCCTAGCGCAGTTACTTGGGATTTTACTCCAAATTCTACAAATCAAAATCCTAATGGAAGTAATGTTACCACACAATTTGTAAATATTGATAGATATGATATTGTTGCAGGAACAAATACATACACAGGTTTCCATAACGTTTCTTTCTCAGGTGGAATACTTCCTGAAATTCAAACTAATTTAACAGCAATAGCACCTGATACATTTAATATCTGTCAAGGTGATTACGCTTCATTTAATAGTTTATATCCTGCCGACAATTACAATTGGAATTTTAATGGCGCAATTCCAAACCCTGGTAGTGTAGATAACATTTTTGCTCAATTTAATACGGCGGGTACGTTTTTAATCACTTTAAATATGACTACCGATTGTTGCGGAACAACACCTAATGATAGTGTTTGGTTGTATGTATCACCTTTACCTACACCAACTGGTTCGGGGAATGTTACCTATTGTGAAGGAGGTACAGCAACGCTCACTTTAAATGGATTGATAGCTACTGATTCTGTTGTTTGGAATCCTACTAATAATTTAGTTGTTACTGGGCAAAATACGGTAGTAGTAAATCCTAACATAACTACAACTTATACTGCTACAGTTTACTCCGTGACACAAATTGGTAACCAAACAATAGTTTCTTGTCCTGAACCTGTTATTTTTGACGTGACAGTAAATTCAAATCCATCTGTAGCTTATAATGTGACAGATGTTGTTTGTACTGCTGATGGTTCTGTAACAGCTAATGTTACTCCTGCTGGTACTTATTCTTACACTTGGTCTAATGGTGGAACAACTTCTACAATTAACGGATTAACGTCTGACATCTATTATTTAACAGTTACAAATACAGTAACAGGATGTGTATTAAATGATAGTGTTTTTGTAAATCCTTCGCCTACAGCACCTACTTTGTATGTGCAAAATGTAACTGTTCCGTGTGATGGGCAAGCAACAGGTGAAATTACAGTTAACACTTTAGGGGGGACACCTACCTATAACTACTCTTGGGATAATGGAGCAATAGGTAGTACTTTATCTAATATCAATGCTGGTACTTATACAGTTACCGTAACTGATGGAGCAGGATGCTCTGATGATTTAATTTACGAATTACCTGAAAACACAATTGATACAGTTATTGCAACTGTTAATACACCAATTTGTTATGGAGATTCAGCAGTGTTTGAAATTGTAGGGGATGATGGTTCAACATTAACCTATAATTTTAATGGTGGGGCTAATCAAACCTTGTTGTTTACTCAAGATACTATGTATGTTACTTTGTATAATTTAACTGCTGATACTACATTGAATTTAATTTCAATTGCCAACGCTAACTGTTCTGAAAACATAGGTACTAGTACTACTGTTCAAGTGATAAATTCATCTAATATCAGTATAACTAACAACGGACCTATATGTGATGGAACTGATGCCGAATTTACTATTACTGGTGATGTAGGCGCTACAGTTTATTATCACATCAATACAGGCGGAAGTCAAAGTACTGTTCTTACAACAGGTACATCATTAATCATTGATATTTCTCCTTCATCTAATTCAACAATTTATTTAGATTCTATGACAACAGGATTGTGTACGTTTCCTTTAGATGATAGTTCTGTGGTGGAATGGCATCCATTACCAACTCTTAATTTTGTTAATAACGGACCTATTTGTTCTGGAGATGATGCTATATTTTATCTAACAGGAACTACAGATGATACTTTAAGCTACGATATTGGTTCGGGAACGCAAACGATAGCTTTAGAAGGTAATAATAATGATTCTATTTTTGTTTCAAATGCTACGGCTGATATTACTGTCAATTTTATATCAATTACAAATGGGTATTGTGTTACTGCTTTAAATCAAGCTTCAACTATTACAGTAAATCCAAATCCTACGTTTACAGTAGCTAGTACAGACCCTACGACTTGTGGTGGCACTGATGGGTTTATTACGCTATCTGGATTATCGCCTAATACAAATTACAACGTTAGTTACGATAGTACTGTTACGGTTGGACCAATAGCGCTTACATCTGATGCTGCTGGTGAAATAGTCATTACAGGGTTAAATGATGGAGATTATTCTAACTTTACAGTTGAATTGAATGGCTGTTCAACTACCGATCCACAAACTATTACTTTAACAGAACCAACGGGTCAAGCTGTAGATGCGGGACAAGATGTAACTATTTGTACAGGAGATATGGTGACTCTAAATGGATCGGGTGTGGTCTCTTATGTGTGGGATAATGGTGTAGATAATGGTGTACCTTTTGCACCTACTTCAACGACAACTTATACGGTAACAGGAACAGATGTTAATGGTTGTACCAATACCGATCAAGTAACAGTAACAGTAAATCCATTGCCTAATGTTGATGCTGGTGCTGCTCAAACTGTGTGCGATGGAACGTCTATTACCCTTTCTGGTAGTGGGGCAACTTCATATATATGGGATAATGGTGTGGTTAATGGTGTTTCTTTTACACCCTTAGCAACGACAACTTATACTGTTACAGGAACAGATGCTAATGGTTGTGTAAATACAGATCAGGTAACTGTGACTGTTAATCCAATGCCAATTATTGATTTTACTTTAGACACCAACAGTGGTTGTTATCCTTTAACTGTTAATTTTACAGATAATACCACGCCATTTGGAATAAATTGTGTTTGGGACTTTGGTAATGGAACTACAGCAAACACTTGTGGTAACACATCATATACCTATACACAAGCAGGTAATTATGATGTAACTTATACAGTTACTTATCCTGGTAATTGTACTTCATCTTTAACCTACTCAAGTGTATTAGTAGAAGAAGTGCCACAAGCAATTTTTAACGTTGATAATGCTCAGTTAACTATAGAAAACACGGAGATTGAATTTATTAATAATTCAATTAACGCCAATACCTATCAATGGGATTTTGGAGATAATTCAGCAAATTCTGGTTTAACAAATCCTATCCATACATACCCTGAGATAGGAAACTCGGTTTATTTGGTAACACTTGTAGCGTCAAATGATGCTGGCTGCACAGATACAGCTCAACAAACCATTTATGTTAATGATGTAATCATTTATTATGTACCAAATGTGTTTACGCCAGATGGTGATGCATTTAATCAAACATTTCAACCTGTTTTTACGTCAGGTTATGACCCTTACGACTATCATTTAATGATTTTTAACCGTTGGGGTGAATTAGTATTTGAATCTTATAATGCTGATTATGGATGGAATGGAAGGTATGGAGCAGATGGTGATTTGGTTCAAGATGGCGTTTATGTTTGGAAAATAAATTTTAAAGAGACTATGTCTGATAAAAAACATGAAGCTATTGGACACGTTACAATATTGAGATAAAGTCTCCCCCTATAAAAATGCCACCACTAAAATGGCGGTGGCATTTTTTTATAGAAGTTGTTTAAGGCTGAATGATAAAATGTGAAAAAGAGTTATCTTGTTGAGTGACAAGGCATTTTTGAAAAGCAAAGTTGAAGCTAGGATTGGAAAAAATAACTATCATTTTTTATTTTTCTTATCTGTTACTTTATACATGTAAAATTCAATCTTTGTACCGTCATAAAATTTATATTTCATCTCTACAAAACCATGTTCTGGATGATATAAAAAATTGTGGTAATTTTTGCCTAATTCACTATGAATACCAAAGGAATTTATTTGCCAACAAGAATCTAAATTAAAATTTTTGTAAGTGTAATTTGTTTATCTTTACAATCGCATGTAGGTAATTACGGTTACTTAGATTGCGTAAAGGCTAATCTTTCTGTAAATAGATTTATGTATGTCTTTTTAATATCTCCCAATGTTCCTTTGGTGGAAGTGTTAAAGATAGTAAAATTATTCAATATGATTTTTCTGATGAGATAAAAGATTAGGCAAAATTACCAAAAGAATTTAGAATAGATGTGTTTGTAGAGTTCTGGTACTACATATATTCCCAAGCAGAGGTGTAACTTCCGTTTGTTTCAATATATTCCAAAAGATTATTGTAAAATTTATTTAGACCTATGGTTGAAGAGTCACCAACAATAATCAGCTTTTTTTTGGCTCGTGTCATGGCAACGTTCATTCGTCTATAATCTTTTAAAAATCCTATTGTAGCCTTTGGGCTTGACCTTACTAAACTTATAATAACAATGTCACTTTCTTGTCCCTGAAAACTATCAATGGTATGAATGTTATTTTTTAATTGGGCTATCTCTTTTTTTAAATAATTTACCTGTAAATTATAAGGCGATATAATGGTTGTTTTTGTTGAGTTTGTGTTTAAAAGGGTTAATCTTTTTTTTACGACTTCTATTTCGCCCAAGTTAAAAATGCCAAAGCTTTCATCTTCATTGGTTTCAGTATAGTTACAACCTGCGGTATCAATAAATTCAATCGGTAAATATGTTTCGTCAGGTAAGCACCAATTTTTAACTTTTGAGTTTGCTTTTAATTGATTGTCGTAAAAATAGAGATTTGAAAATCCCATTATTTTTTCATTCATTCTGTATTGTTCATTTAGCAAAAGCAAGGGGAATTGTTTGTGGTTGGCTATTTCAAAAATAGATTGATTTAATTTTAAATCAACAGCTTTGTTAGATTGAACAAAGGGGGGTAATTGTTGATGGTCACCAGCTAAAATAAGACGTTGTGCAAATTTACACACACTCCAAATTGCAGGTTCAATGGCTTTTGAGGCTTCATCAATACAAACATAATCAAAAGAGTGTTTGGTAAAGAGTTCTGTTAAAACGCCAACAAAAGTGCCACAAATTACAGGAGAAGATTCCAAAATATGGGCATAAATATCAGATTGAATTTTTTTTATATCTTTTTGTATTTGTTTTAACTCTTGTTTCAGTTGCTTACGTTCATCATAAGCTGATTTATCAAAGTTTCTTTTAAATTTAAACGCTTTTTTTCGAATAACATCAGCTTGTTTTTTTAGCTGTTCAATCACTTTAAATAAGCTGTCGTTTTGAGCTTTATTTTCAAGGGTGTGATTTATGATATTTTTGTCAACTTTTATAGGATTTCCAATTCGGCAAACATCAATGTTTTTATCTAATAATTTTTGACAAATATGGTCAATGGCAATGTGTGTAGAAGAACAAATGAGCACTCGTTTTCTTTGGTTGACAATTTGTTGAATGGCTTTAGCAAGGGTGGTTGTTTTTCCTGTTCCTGGTGGTCCATGAATAAATTCCACACTGTTGCTACCCTCAGTGATTTGATTAACCGCTTGATGTTGAGAGGGATTTAATGTAGATGCGTTTTTTTGGTTTTTGGTGGTGTTTTGATAGTTTCGGTTTGGGTTATAAATAAAAGATATTTGAGGCGGTATATTAGTACTTTGAATTGATTTTAATTCGTTGAGGTAAGTATCATAAGTTTTTGTATCGGGTAAGATATTTAACCCGACCTTTCCTTTATTTACCCATTCAAAAAGCCGGTCGTCTGTATTAACTTTTATATAAAAAGCATCAGCTGTTATTTTGTAAATGGAGCCTTTTATTTGATGATTTTCGTTAAAAACTTCAACCATTTTTCCTAGTGATAGTTTAGGGAAATCCATTTTGTTTTCAAATGCTATCAGCTGTTCTCCAAAAGAGGTAAACTCTGAATCTTTAAAGTTAAGTGGATAAATGGTGGTTTGTAGTTTTACTCTATCATTAATAGAAAGCTGTTCAATGTTGTTTTTGTAAAAATTGATTTCAAAATCCTTTTCAGCCTTTAAGGCTTTTTGCATTATAATTATTTTATCAATAAGAGGCTGTTCCATAGTAAAATTTACCCGTAAAACGATTGTTTTTTATCTTTAACTGTGATTATCTTTTCTTAAATACAGGCACAGCAGAACAAGGTTCGCCAAACATTAAGCTTTTTACCACGGGTACTAGTAGTTTAGTTAGTTCGGTGTAGGCTTTATATGGGTTAGGTATGTCAGAGCAACCTTTTACCATTACTCTAGCATCTTTAAATTCAGATATATTAATGTTTGATAAGTTGTCAAAAAATAATTGCTCTTTTATTTCTTCTTTTGTTCCATTTAATACTTTAGCGTTTACCTTTAATAGTTCAGAGGTAATTAGCATAAACGCCCAAGCGGGTATAATGGCATCTATTGAGCAAAACAATGCAACGGTATGGTTTTGATAGATTGACCAATCAAAGGATTTTATAAAACTTCTAAAATGATCTTCTTTTATTATCATTTCTTGCCATAAAGTTTGTTTTACGTCAAACTCTAAAATAGTAGTTTTTGTCATAAAATTTGACAAATCAACTTGGATGATATTTGCTTTGGCGACTTTATTAACGATTTCAGACATAACCGTACAAAGATATAAAAAATACTCCTAAAAGTTACATAATATTACTTGAACTCACCTACTAATTAGTAATTTAGCACTATATTTGTTATACACAAATTAAAAAAGTTATGTTTGTTAAAAGTTTCGTGTTAATTTTGATAAGTGTTTTGACAACACTTGTTTACTCGCAAAGCATTGAGGTAGTTACCCAAGGGCGTTCAAAAGGAGTTATCAATGATTTAGTTTACAACCCAGAAGGGACATTACTAGCCTCAACTAGTGAAGGAGATCCAACAGTTAAAATATGGGATATAAAAACGGGGAAAATTATAGGAAGTTTAGATGAACATAATGAGGAGGTAACCGCTATAGCCTTTAGTACTAATGGTAGTAAAATGGTGAGTGCATCAAAAGATGGACAGCTTATTTATTGGGATATTATCAATTGGATTATTATAGATTCTATCACAATAAAAGATAATGAATACACCTCTATTATTTTTAATAATGAATCAAATTTTATTACGGGTGATAAAAAAGGACAAATTAAAAGTTGGGATGTAAAGCAAATTACACAACCAGTTGGCATTTATAACTGTAATAGTGGGATTGAAGTATTAGACGTACATAACAATAAAGTAGTTGCAGGAACTAGTATGGGTACTGTTTATTTGATAGATTTGAATACTAAAAAAAAAATAAATAGTAAAAAATTGCATGTGGGAAAAATTAAAGGATTAAAATTTTATAATGATGGAAAAAACATAATTACCGCAGGGGGAGATGGAATGGTTCATTTTTGGGATATAACTAATTTAATAGAAAGTAAACATATAAAGGCTTCAGCTGGTAGCATATCTTCATTTGATGTTAATGTGACTAAGGAGTTAGTTGTAATAGCAAATAAAAATAAAGCCGTAAAAATCTATTCATTTAATGGAGAACTTTTATATGATTTTAAGGCTAAAACAGATGATACAAATCATCCGATAAAAGCCATTGCTTTATCACCTGATGGGTCAACAATTTCCTCAGCAAATTATAGAACAATTCCCTCCATTAAAAGAAAAATAAAAGAGAGTTTTATTCAGGTTTGGGATTTGAAAAGAGGAACACTCTATAAAACATTAAAAGGAGAAGTAAACCCTATTTATTCATTTGCGTTTCATCCAGAAAAAAATAGACTAATCACATTAGGTGAAAATAGAAGATTAACATTTTGGGATTTTGAAACTGCAGAAAAATATGGAGATATTACTTTAAGAGAACCAAAGAGAGAAATACCACCTAACAAAAATAAAAATTTAAAAAATGCTAAGAATTTTATTAAAATGGCAGGCGATTTATCTAGAGGTAATATCCCTACAAGTAGAGGAGGAAGAGATATGGGGGCGGCTTTAATTAAAAGAGCTTTTACAGAAAAACCAATTGTCAGATATTCATCTAAAGGTAACTATTTAATTACTAAATTAAAAGGAGACGAAATAAGACTATACAGTTTGAAAGAAAGAAAACCAGACTATATTAAACCCTTATTTTCGTACCAACCTAATATAAACAATTTTGAAACGACCTTAGATGAAAAATATTTAGTTGTTTTAGGTTCGGGTAAAGAAGCAGTGTCAATTATAGACATAGAAACAGGTAATTTGGTTAGGCAATTAAGTACACCGGCGCCAGTTGGAAACGTACGTTATTTATTTGAGGCAACTTCAATGTCTTTCTCACCAGATGGAAGATTGTTAGCTGTTTGTTTTAACACCAGTAAAGTTTATGTTTTTAATACGTCAACTTGGTCTAAGGTTTATGAAAATGAATTGCCAGATAACCTAGGATACGTTAAAGGAGCGTTTGTAAATTTCTCTGAAGATGGATCAAAAATGACTGTTAATTCAATGCTTGGTGTTTTAAGTTATAATACTTCAGATTTTTCTGTATTAAATGCAGAGGTTCTAAAACTAAAAGGGGTTAGTATCCCATTAGATAAACCGTCAGACTATGCCGTTACCGTGTTTGAAAACAGATTGTATTTTGAAAATGTTTTAACAAAAGAAGTAATTCCAAGCATTAAAGTTAGACCAAAAAACATTTCAAATGTATCGGTAAAAAAAGATGGACGAATGGGGGTAACATTAATATCAGGACAATTTTTATTATTAAACCCAAAAACAGGAGAGGAAGAAATTTTGTTGGTTGCCAACGGAGATAATTACATCTTTAAAACTAACGAAAACTATTACAGAGTATCTAAAGATGGAACAGATTTAGTTACTTTTAGAATTGGAAATCAGGCGTTTCCTTTTGAACAATTTGATGCAGTATTTAACAGACCTGATTTAGTATTGAAAAAATTAAAGTCTGAAGACACAGAATTAATGGAACTTTATAAAAAAGCCTATGAAAAACGGATTAAAAAATTAGGTTTAAAACCAACCACTAACATTAGCCTAAATAATATCCCCCAATGTAAAGTTACAAACTTACTCGATATACCAGCTGTAACAGAAAAAAGTCAAGTTAAAGCATCTTTTAATTTTAAAGATGATAAGGGACTACAGTCGTATAATGTTTGGATAAATAATGTGCCTTTGTATGGTAAGTCAGGTCAGCTAATTTCAGGAAAAACAACGTATTCAGGTAGCGCAGCTATAGATTTAGTTTATGGCGTTAATAAAATTCAAATTTCTTGCCGAAATAAAGACGGTTATGAAAGTTTGATTGAAACATTTTATGTTGATAAAATAGGAGAACACCCTAAACCTAACTTATACCTTGTAACCATAGGAACATCAAAATATAAAACAGAAAAATTTAATTTGAATTATCCAGTAAAAGATGCAAAAGATTTAGTAAATATTATGGGCTCAAACTCAGAAGGTGTTTATGGAGAGGTAAAAACTAAATCTTTATTTGACAATGAGGTCACTGTTGAAAATGTACTTGCTTTAAAATCATTTTTAAATCAAGCATCTGCAAATGATGTTGTTATAGTTTTTGTAGCCGGACACGGCGTGTTAGATGCCAATTTTGATTATTATTTTGCAACTTACGATATGGATTTTAACAATCCAAGTGGTAGAGGATTGGCGTATGACAAATTAGAAAGCATTATTGATGGTATTAAAGCTAAAAGAAAAATTTTAATTATGGATACCTGTCATTCTGGAGAGGTAGATAAAGAGGAAGTCTTTTTTTCGGAGGAAGAAGAACAAGAAGAAGATGTTGAGTTTAGGTCTGCAGGTGCGAGTGTAGGCACAAATGAAACAAGTGCCAGTCCTTCAAGAGTAATGAATGAGTTGTTTAATGACTTACGTAAAGGAACAGGAGCAACCGTTATTTCTTCAGCAGGTGGTGTTGAGTACGCTATGGAGTCTAGCGAATGGAAAAATGGATTGTTTACCTATTGTTTATTAATGGGGATGAAGAATAGAAAAGCAGATTTAAACAATGATGGTTATATCAATTTAATTGAACTACAAACCTATGTAACAGAAAAAGTTAAAGCATTGTCTCACGGAAAACAAATACCAAATACAAGAATACAAAACCTTGAACTAGATTTCAGAATTTGGTAAAATAATGCGCTTTATATTATATATGAAAACACCTTTAAGTTTAATTTTTATATTATTAACAACAATTACCTTTGGTCAAAATATAAAAAAAAGCATTGATAAAAATGATTTTGATGCGGTAAGAGAATACATTAATGCAACTGATTTGATTGAGGATGACGTACACCTGTCAGAATTGGGTGTAGAGATAAATCCTATGATTTACGCCGTAAAAAAAAATCAAATTGAATCCGTAAAACAGTTTGTTAAACACAAAGAAAAATTTGAGGACTTTTTAACTACTGTTTCTATTTCTTTTATAACTAGTATAGAGGTAGGCAATGATAAATTAATTACTTATTTGTATGAGCAATCACCTAATGTAAATGAAGTAAGCCATTTATGTAATGATAATACCGCTATAATGAATGCAGTTTTATATGGCAATTCAAAGTGGTATTTTAAGTTAAAAGAAAAATCAGAACTTTATCTAGTAAACAATAATGGTAATAATTTGGTACACTTGTCAGCATATAATTATAATAACAGTATTTTGACTGATATTTTATCTAGTGGACTTGACATTAATTTATTAAATAAAGATGATAAAACACCATTACACATTTCGGCAATGGTTGGCGCAGAGCAAATGTTTTTTAAATTAATTGATGCTGGCGCAAAATATCAGTCTCTCGCCAATTTATATGCAGATGCAGTTTTAGGAGGAAATGTCAATATTTTAAACTATTTTAAAGAAAACAATTTAGATAGTCCCGAATTTTTATGGTCTGAGTACTCATATAAAATAGAAAACAGAAAACTTCAAACCTATTATCCTTATGAATTAGCAGTGTTAAGTGGTAACCCTCAAGTATTTAATTCTGTAGTCGATTTGATGATGAATGACATACAAAAAGATTCAACTAACCAACATATTAAATTGATGTACCGATTATTAGATGGAATAGGAGATGAATATGAGTATCTATCAATAACCTTTGCTGTATCTATGGGATATAAAGATATTTTTGAGAAAATACTAAAAACTTCTGTAGCGTTTAACAACAGAAACTATATTGTTACCTATCACAACAGATTTGCTAACTATAAATACACTCAAAAAGCAAACATATACTTTACAAAATTTGACTACCGCTCTGCCAAAAGGCGGTTTGGAAAAGATGTTATAACTAAATTGTATAAGGACTTACAAATAAAGTTTTAATTAACTTTCAAGTTCTTTTCTTAACTCAAGTTTAATCAATTCAATAGCTATTTCAGTAGGTTGAGTATTAAGTTGCGCTGTAATTTTAAATATGTTTTGGCTTAACTCTCCTGCCAACGCTGAACCGTCTAAATTGGTAGAAGCTGTATTGATAATTTTAATGACTTCTTCTTTACTTTTTACTATTGTTTTCCAAACCTCAGAGCTTACAAAAATTTGTTGAGCTAAATTATGTTCAAATTCTGTTCTTATATTTTCTAATAGTTGTTGCTGAAAAGCCTTAGCGGGTAGGGCGGGGTTGTACAACCTCATTATCATATTATTTGGTGCTATACGTTCTAAAAACAATACCAAACGTTGGGTTGCATCAACTTTCATAGGGAAATAATGTTTTTTTAAACCGCCATTTGTTTGTGTTTCTTTTTTTAATTCCTGCGCTTTAATCTTGTTTTTAGCAAACTGTATTTCAAACCACCTATTGGTAAAATAATATACCGAACCAAAAAATACTATGGCAGGAATTACATATTTGCTCAATTGTAAAACTAATTCTGTTGTTGTCATCTCTCTTTTTTATATATAATCATATTTGATACAAAAAGTAACATTTTTGTTGGTTAAAGTTACAACTCATTTTTTAAAGAGATTCTCCAAACTCCTCTCCCTCTTAATCCAACAGTTAAAATCATATCTTTTTCGTTGTAGTGCATACCGTAAACCAAACAATGGGGTAAGCCGTATCCAATTTTTTTCCAATTCCCTCCACCTTTTAAATTAAATTTATTGCCCAAATACACGCCAGACCTTGTACCAATAATAACGTACCTTTTATGTTTAGAAGGCGAAAAATAAATTAAGTTATACCTTCCTACTTTATCTTGTGGTATGTTAAGTGAAATGTCAAAATTTCTTTTAATTTGATAGTTGTTTTTACGGTATTTGGCATAATAAATAATCCCAGATTCATCTGGATTTTCAAAAGATGGTTTTTTGCCTGAGATATATGAAAAATACATTTTGTTAAAGTTTTTACGGTCTATGACCACATCTCCTAACCAGTAATTTCTTGGCAGTTCAATCTCGTGCCAACTTAAAATTACATTTTTAGCCGAATCAAGAGCATTTAAGGTTCTGTATAAACGGTGTTTGATAATTTTTTTACCATTTTTATCTTTGTCATAATGTAACACGTAGGCAAGTAATATATCAGGATGATATTTAGAGTTAAACAAGCTATATACTTTATAAGTTTTTAACTGATGCGTTTCTTCAAAATTTGAAATTATTTCGGCATTTTTTCTTTTGGTTGCATCTTTGGTTCTTACCACATCAATATTACCTTTTGAGTTTTTATAGTTAAAAAATAAAATGTTAGTCGCTATCGGGTGTAAGGTGGCTGCCATTTCCCACCCAGAGGTTGCTAATCCGTTTAAGCTATGTATGTTTTGGTTTGTTTCTGCAAAATTATCAGAAAAATAAATACCTCCACCAGTGTACTGATTAGAGGTGTAAATGATTGAACTATCTTTTGGGTCAATTAAGGGAATTAATGCATCACCACCATTGACATTTTTCCAATAATAATTACCGTTATTATCCCAATTGGCATAAACGTCAGAACCGTCGTGATTGGTGCCTATGATAATTATGTTTGGGTCGGTATCAGAAACTGCTAAGCCAAGTACTTCCGATACTGCTAAGCCTTCGTTTTTAGCATGCCAAGTTTTGCCTTTGTTGTAAGATATACTTATGCCACCGTGATTTGACATATAAATAATGTTTTCATCAAAAGGGTCAAAACTTACAAATTCTACATCAACGTGATATTTACCCCCTAAGTTTTCAAATTTTTTTGTTTCAAAATTCCATCTTCTTAATACCAAACCGCTCCCAACATATATCTCATTTTTGTTATGAGGGCTAACTCCAAATGTAAATCCGTGACCAAATATCACCCTTTGACTCCGGCTTAATTCCGTTACTTTGTCGGTGTTTAAGTCGTAAACTAATAATTTATCTGCTGACTTTGAATAATCGGCTAAAATTAATAACTGATTGCCAAAAGCATTTAGTGTTAAGTGCAATAATCCGTCGGTATAAGTTTCAAAAGCGGTAACAAGGGTGTATTTGTTATTTGATAACTGATAAAGTTGCCATTTTTTACCTGATTTAACTGTAATAAAACCAACATTTCCAACAAAGGTCATATCATACACCATTCCCTTAACTTGTGATTCTTTTTCCCATTTAACGGTTTCGGCCAAACAGTTGTGAGTGTAGTACATACCGTTAGATGAAAGCACATACATTTTTGAAGGTGATTGAGGGTTAAATTTAAAACTATAAATAGTATTGTATTTACCAAAGTCCTGGGCATTCCCTATTTTTTTCCAAGCATTTGCTTTGTCTGTGGTTCTATATATGCCTCCTTTTATATTTAATGGGCTAGGTCTATTTTTTTTGTTTTCGTAGCAAGAAATTGCAAACCAAGTGTTAGCGTTTGAAGGGTAAAAGTCAGCATAAGAGGTAGAGGAATAATCCCACTCATCAGACCCTGCGTTAA
>DQTE01000316.1 GCA_015662905.1 Crocinitomix sp.
ACCTTCGCCATCATCTAATTGTTGATAAGCAAACAGTTTTCCTTTGTTGTAATCAAAAGGCACATCTGTTTCAAATTTAAAAAATACAGATGGGTTCATATCGTCAGTTAAATATACGGTTTTCCCATCTTTTGTACAAAAAGCATCCTCATGAACAAATTTACCCATTTGATAGTGTTTTTTAATCACCTTATTATTTAATGGGTCAACTTCAACTATAAATCCCATATTTTGCCACATTGGGCGTCCATTTACCCAAGATGTATCGGTCATTCCATTGCCATTTAGATACAAATAATCTGTGTTATGTGACCAAGTTTCTTCACAAGTAAAGATTGTACCATTCGGCGTTAAAGTACCTCCACAATTTCTATTGGTATATCCAACTCCAGAAAAATCTATATGTTTAAATTCACCTATTACGTTCCATTCTCCATTTTCTTTTTCAATATCAAAAATTGTTGCGCCCCCACCATCTCCAAGATTAGGGTCGGCACTTTTTGTTTCGTGACTAATGTACAGCTTGGCTTTATTAGGGTTTAATTTGTCAGGAATAAAAACACATAAATCATGATTTCCTTTAGCTGGGAATTTTTTGCCATCCTCTCGGGTAACAAGGTCTCCTTCAGAAAAAAGCACTTTATAAGTAAACCCTTCAGGTAAAACAATTGTTTTAGTATCAAAATTTGAGGGAATAGGTTTAAAAGGAGGTAGAGAGTCAATCATTTCTTCTATCGGGTCAATCGTATTTGATGAGTCACTAACTTCTACGTTTGATTCTGATTTTGAGTTTGTACCACAAGCTATTAATAACAATAACGGGAGTAAAAAAATAATTTTCATTTTTATTAATTTTTAAATACTAAATAAATCTTTAAACTTTATGGCTTGTCTTCGCGATATTTCAATTTTAGTTCCACAACTCATTTCTACTTGTAATCCACCATTAAACCAAGTGTCAATCATTGAAATCTGTTCTAAATTAATTAAATATTTTCTGTTAGCTCTAAAAAATAGTTTTCCGTCTAGTCTTTCGTTTAAACTGTTTAACGAACGTAATATTAAAGGGTGACAATCATCAAAATAAACCTTAACATAGTTGCCGTCAGACTCAAAAAACCTAATGTTTTCTACTTTAATAAACCACACTTTGTCTCCATCTTTTATAAAAATTCTATCACCAGATTTAAGCGTTTCAGCTGTTTTAACAGATTCGGGTATTTTAGTTTCTTCCTCTAATTTTTTAATGACTTCCTCAAGACGTTTTTCACCAATTGGTTTTAAAATATAATCATAAGCTTTTAACTCAAATGCTTTAATAGCATGTTCATCATAAGCCGTTACAAAAATGGTTCTTGGTATATTATCAATTCTTTCTAAAAACTCTAATCCAGTTTCTCCTGGCATTTGTATGTCTATAAACATTAATTCAACATCAAGTGTTTTTAGAGCTTTTTCTGCTTCAACAGTATTTTTGTACTCTCCTATAATTTCAATTTGAGGATACTTAGAAAGCATAAGTTTAAGCTCCTCTCTTGCCAAGCGTTCATCATCAACTATAATTGTTTTCATAAATTAGCAATTAAAATAAGACCTACTTTAAATTGTGAAGTTACAAAAAATATAACTGTTTGATACAAAATGTAGAAAAGAATATAACCTTAAATCCGTAGGTTTGTTCGTTGTTAAAAGTCAAAACCTCTGTCAATATTGGCGTTGCGTAGGTTTGAAACATGCATACATGGTATTTTTTTTCTGCCAGTATAAACGCAAAGGGGTGGTGAGTACTAAAAAACGAGTTTGGCTTTGCAGTAGAAGATGTTTGCGGATTTAAAGTGTAATTATAATCTCTATTCTATTATGCTACAGTACAGTATTAACCCTTAATTGTTAATATAATTAACCGTTTTTCTCAAAAAAATTAGATTAATTTAACTACATTTGTTTGTTAGCAACAAATCAACACAAATGGCAGATAATCAAACGAACTATACCGAAGACAACATAAGGTCTTTAGATTGGAAAGAGCACATTAGACTTAGACCAGGGATGTATATCGGAAAGCTAGGAGATGGTTCTGCTCCTGATGACGGTATTTATGTTTTAGTAAAAGAGGTAATGGACAACTCTATTGATGAGTTTGTAATGGGAAATGGTAGAAAAATAGAAGTTAAACTCAAAGATAAAGTTGTGTCTGTTAGAGATTATGGACGGGGAATTCCTTTAGGAAAAGTCGTTGATGTGGTTTCTAAAATGAATACAGGTGGCAAGTATGACAGTAAAGCATTTAAAAAATCTGTAGGTTTAAATGGTGTTGGTACAAAGGCAGTTAACGCTCTTTCAACTCGTTTTTTAGTTGAATCATATAGAGATGGAAAAGGAAAACGTGCTGTTTTTAAAAGAGGAGAACTTGTTGAGGAATCAAAACTATTCGACACAGAAAAAAAGAATGGTACTTACGTTGAATTTGTAGCTGATGAAGATGTTTTTAGTAAATATAAATTTAGAAAAACCTTTTTAGAAAAACTTTTTTGGAATTATTGCTATTTGAATCGTGGATTAAGTATTTATTTTAATGGAGAGCGTTATCATTCTAAAAATGGTTTAAAAGACTTACTAGAAGACAACATGGACAGTGAGCCACTGTATCCTATTATTCATTTAGAAGGAGAGGATATAGAAGTTGCCTTTACACACGTAAGAAATTACGGAGAGGATTACTCCTCTTTTGTTAATGGGCAACACACAACACAAGGAGGCACACATCAATCTGCATTTAGAGAGGCAGTGGCTAAAGTGATTAGAGAGTTTTTTAATAAAAAATATGAAGCTGTAGATATACGTCAATCTATTGTAGCAGCGGTAGCAGTAAAAGTAATGGAGCCCGTGTTTGAATCTCAAACCAAAACTAAATTGGGTTCACAGGATATTGAACCTGGTGGTAAATCTATGAGGGCTTTTATAAATGACTTTTTAAAAGAACGCTTAGACAACTATTTACACAAACACCCAGAAATAACTGAAGTTTTAGAGCGTAAGATTAAACAATCAGAAAAAGAACGTAAAGAATTAAGTGGTATTAGAAAATTAGCGAGAGACCGAGCAAAAAAAGCTAATCTACACAACAAAAAACTGCGTGACTGCCGTATTCATTTTAATGATTTAAAAAATGATAGACGTGAGGAATCTACTATTTTTATTACAGAAGGAGATTCGGCTTCTGGTTCAATTACCAAATCAAGAGATGTGAATACTCAAGCGGTGTTTTCATTAAGAGGTAAGCCTTTAAATTCTTTTGGGCTAACCAAAAAAGTTGTTTATGAAAATGAGGAGTTTAATTTAGCTCAAGCGGCTTTAAATATTGAGGATGGTTTAGACGGATTAAGATACAATAAAGTTGTTATAGCAACTGATGCTGATGTTGACGGTATGCACATACGCTTGCTTCTTTTAACTTTCTTTTTGCAATTTTTCCCTGATTTAGTAAGAAAAGGACATGTTTACATTTTACAAACCCCTTTGTTTAGGGTTAGAAACAAAAAAGAAACTTATTACTGTTATTCAGAGGAGGAGCGACTAGCCGCCATTGAAAAGTGTGGGAAAAACCCAGAAATTACGCGTTTTAAAGGTTTGGGTGAAATTTCACCAAATGAGTTTAAACACTTTATAGGTAAAGATATACGCTTAGACTCTGTGTACATAGGGAAACATGCAAACATTGAAGAAATTTTGACATTTTATATGGGGAAAAACACTCAAACACGACAAGATTTTATCATAGATAACTTAAAGGTTGAAGCTATCATTGAAAAATAACTCATCCCCACATATTACTGGCAAACACGCTTTAGGGCAAGAAAAAACCTCTACTAATTATATCAATAGAGGTTTAAATATTTACTGTAATTAATTATTTAGCCGCATTATATCTTCTTGACACTTCATCCCAATTAATAACGTTAAAAAATGCATTAATATAGTCTGGGCGTCTGTTTTGATATTTAAGGTAATAGGCATGCTCCCAAACATCTAATCCTAAAATTGGAGTTCCCTCACAAGCAACACCTGGCATTAAAGGGTTGTCTTGATTTGGTGTTGAACAAACCTCCAATTTGCCATTGGTAACGCAAAGCCAAGCCCAACCAGAACCAAAACGAGTAGCAGCAGCTTTAGAAAACTCATCTTTAAAGGCGTCAAAAGAGCCAAAAGCACTATTTATAGCATCAGCTAAATCTCCTGTTGGTTTACCACCTCCATTTGGTCCCATTACTGTCCAAAATAATGAGTGATTATAAAAACCTCCTCCATTGTTTCTAACAGCTGGTTTATCCATACAAGCCAAAAGAATGTCTTCAATAGACTTGCCTTCTAAATCCGTACCTGCAATAGCATTGTTAAGGTTATTTGTGTAACCTTGATGATGTTTTGTGTGATGAATTGTCATTGTTTGTTCATCAATATGTGGTTCTAACGCGTCATAAGCGTAAGGTAATTTTGGTAATTCAAAAGCCATAATTCTTTATATTTAATGTTAATAATTTTAGGTTTCAAAGATACAAAGTATATGGTTAAAAAATGATAAATATCATATTTTTTTATAATAAATTTGATTTTATCAAATAAATCAATACTTTTGTCACACTTATAATCAATTAAAAATTAAAAAAGATGAAAAAATTATTATCAATGATGATGATTGGCGGGTTACTTTTTGGATTCACTGCTTGTGGTGGAGAAGAGCACGCTAAAGAAGCAACTGATGCTGCGGCAGAGGCTGTAGAAAACGTAATGGAAGAAGCTACTGAAACTGTTGAAGAAGTAGTGGAAGAAACTGTAGAAGATGTAGTTGAAGAAGTTACAGATGCAGTAGAAGAAGGTGTAGATGCAGCTACTGATGCTGCTGGTGAAGCTGTAGATGCTGCTACCAATGCTGTTGAAGAAGCTACACACTAAACAAAGCGTCAGCTAAAAGATTAAAACCCGCAAGTTTGCGGGTTTTTTTATACCTTTTTTACAATTAAGACTCAATCTTCCAAACAATGGTATTTGTCCATTTTGAACGTAACTTAATTTGTTCCTTTAAATAAAATACCTTTTCTGCTTGATTTCTCAAAACTAAAGAGCCACTTGTCCATTTTTTATCATTATTATCATCTTTAATCATACGTAAATTATATATACCGGGTGATAATTCATTAAACAAAACTGTTGTTTGTTTATCATCTATGTACTTTGTTTGAACAACTTTGTTTTGTTTATCTAGCAAATGTAAAACGTAATTACCTTCTGGTAAGGAATCAATGGTTAAGTGTATGCTACCATAAAACTCATCAGCCTTGTAGTTTTTACATGGTTTACTAATTTTTTGAGTTGAAAACCTACCGTAATAAGACTCAAAAGCTAAAGAGTCTATCATAAAATAAGCTACACCTGTGGAGTCCGTTAAAAATTCTATACTTAAAGCATCAGTAATATGAAACTCAATAGACAGGAAATTACTATCTAAATCAAAAAAATGAATTTTGGAGGTGTCAATCTGTTTTATAGGTTCGTTAACGGATACCAATAAATTTTCGTTTGGTAACAAATACCCGTTTTTTAAATTAAAGGATAGTTTCAGCTTTTCAGATGGTTGTTTGGGTTGGTGATAAATAGGACTTATAGTGTCAATAGGGTTTTCATTTAACTGATAATAAAATTGTATTGTTTTATTTGGCTCAAAAGGTAACCAATAGATTAATGAATCATTTTGTTGAGTGTTTTGAGTTGTTAACTCAACTTCAGACCATAAGTTAAATTGGTTAGGTGTTTTAGAAAAAACAACGGTAAGTTTACCTGGGTAGTCAAAAGAGGTTTTGGTAATAAATACCTCATCAGATTCAACGTTAAAAAGTCTAAAGTTAATCGTATCTATATTTTTATGTAGATGAATTTCTGTTGGAACGAATCCAATTTTTTCATCAGCTACATCTAATTTTAAATTCTTATTTTTATCCTCAATGGCAAACACAAAATAATCGGCCGGTTTTAAGTAATTAACAATATACTGTCCTTGTTTATTAGTTTGACCTAAATAAGTTGGTTTAATTATAAACGGAATAGAATCGAAATCCACACCCATACAATCTGATTTGGGATAAACAGCAATTAGAATTTTCTCGAGGGGTTTATTTGAAAAACCGTCAGTTATTCTCCCTTTTATGCTTAGAGAATCAATATAATTACCGGTTGAAAAAACATACTGAAAAATAGAGTCGTTACGTTCTGTTATGTCTTGAATAGCACCATTAAAATTGATGACGTAAGTTGTGTTTTCTTCTAATTGTTCATTAAGTTTTAGCCTAAACGTTTTATTTTTTACACTTATTGTAGGTTTTTCTTTTAATTGTGGGGTAATAATAATGTTTTCAGAAGGATTTTTAAGCTTTATGTATTCATTAAATTTTATTTCAATCGTATTGCCATTAAAGTTTGTTGTTTCACTTAAAAATTTTGTTTTTGATGAGTCAATGGTAGGGGCATACATATCTTTTGGACCACCTGTTAGCGGCACCACTTGAGCACAGCCTGCAAGAAAGAGTAAAATAAATATGGTACCGTATAATTTTAACATTGTTTACTTATAATTTTTGCAAGTTGTTCTAAATATACGCTATCAGTTTCATTAAAGTCGTTTAACAAATGACTATCAATATCAAGAATGTATTTAACAAAATTATTTACAAATATAGGTACTACAATCTCTGATTTAGACAAACTACTACAGGTAATATGACCTGGAAACTCATCAACATTAGGAACTATTATGGTTTTTTCTTCTTTCCAAGCTGTACCACAAACCCCTTGCCCTTTTTTTATTCTTGTACACGCAATATCGCCTTGAAAAGGTCCTAATACCAATTCGGTTTCAGAATCAACCACATAAAACCCTACCCAGAAAAAATTAAATGATTGACGTAAAGCCGCTGACACATTAGCCAAGTTAGCAATAACGTTTGTTTCGTCACTAATTAAAGCTGTGATTTGCGGTAATAAACACTCGTAAGCGTCTTGCCTTGAGCCTTTAGATATAATTAATTCTTCAGCCATCAATCAATGTTTCGGTGTATAGCATCAGTCAGTACATGTATATTATCATCAAAATATTCATTGTTTGTAATAATTAAATCTGACATAGATTTATAAGGCTCAACAAATTGAGCATAAGCAGGTGTAACGTGATTTTCCCACTGATATATGATAGATTCTTCCGTGTAATTACGTTCGGTCATATCTCTTTTTAATCTTCTTTCTAATTGTAGTTCAGGTTTTACTGACAAATAAACCGAATAATTTAATCTTTCTCTAATAAAAGGATAGTGCATTACAAAAAGTCCCTCAACAATTAAAATCTCATTAGGTTCAATGGTTAAAAATGCCTCCTCTTTCTTAGGATTATTAAAAGTATATACTTTTTGTTTGATAGCTTTGTTCTCTAAAAGCTGCAATAAATCATTTTTAAGTTGCACCGTGTCTAAAGCTGTTGGGAGGTCAAAATTAGTTACGCCGTTTTCGTCTTTTACTTGCTGTTCTTTGGGTTTGTAATAATTATCCAAAGATAAAGTCGTTATTTTACCCTCAAACTCTTTATAAAGTTTTTTAATGAGGGTAGTTTTACCTACACCGCTCCCGCCCGTAATGCCGACAATAAACTTTATATTTTTCAAAGCTGAATAGTTTTGTTTAAAACCGTAAAATTAACTGAAATTTTTAAAACTATAATACAGACGGGTGATATTTTTCTGATTAACCCGTTTTGGGATAAAAGCTTATCCCCCTTACCTTATTGTCTTATTTTTGAAAAGTTTTTTTATATTTAAAACTCGTCACTATTTATTCTCTCTTACCTTTTACACTTCCACCATCGCCAAT
>DQTE01000042.1 GCA_015662905.1 Crocinitomix sp.
ATGATTAACCCTCATTTGGCAGAAACTTACTATTTAGAAGGACTGATATATATAGATGATTATTACAAAACAAAAAGAGAAGAAAGTTGGGAACGGGCCCAATCATCTTTTCAAACTGTTGTAGAACAAAACCCTAAACATTATAATGCTTACATCTCTATGGGGGTTATGTATTTTGAGAGAGGGGAGGACTTAGCTCTTGAATATTTTAATTCTGCCATTAACGTTGCACCAAAAAGTGCGGAGGCCTGGTACAATAAAGGGGTATTCTATCAAAGTAAAAAAGATTATGATAAAGCCAAAGCAATTTATAGAGAAATTATTTCATTTGACTCTCTTTACCCAAAAGCCTACTATAATCAAGGGTATTTACAATTAGTAATAGATAAAAACAATGATTCAGCGGTTTTCTTTTTTGAAAAGGCAGTAGAAATTGATTCTACGTACTTTCAAGCATATAACAATTTAGGATTGGCTTATGAAAGATTGGGAGATAAAACAAAAGCAAAAAGTTTGTACAAAAAAGCCTTAAAAATTAATCCTGAGTTTGAATTGGCTAAAAAGAATTTGAACTATGTCAATAGACATTAAACGGGAATTAAAAAACCCTATTAATCAACAATACATTGCAGAAATATTATTTCCGTTTATAGGGTATTTATTTTTTGATTGGTCATTGTTAATTATAGTTGTTTTTTATTTACTAGACCAGTTGGCCTCACAAATTTTATTTGCTAAAAGATTACACACCATCAATAAATATTGGAATGAAAATAAAGGACAAAGATACCTTTTGGCATCATTAGTATTGTTTTTTTTAATATTTTTTGTTGAGTTATTTGTGCTAAATCAAAGTTTTTCTAAAATTTCTGACTTAACTGGAATTTGCTATAATGATGAATTAATAGAATTTTCAAAAAATGAATTATGGTTTTTGTTTCCTTTATTATTAGCAATGTATTATTTACAAGATAAAATGTTGTTTTACTTACCAAAGTTGTACGAACAACACTTAACACAACCTTATTTTATTAAAAACGGTGTTGAAAACTTAATTATTCTAATACTGGTTAGCCTTTCAACGTACATTTATTTTTTGTTTTCAATACCAGATATGGTTGTAATACTTTGTATTGTGGTAGTAAAACTAATTTTTGATTTGGTTATAAAAAAGAGGTTAGACATTTTAATAAATGGAATGAGACTTTAATTTTGTGATAAAAAAATATAAATTTGCACTTTTATAAAAACAAAGCAGTAAAATGAAAAGAACAGAGGTTGTAGAAGTTTTAAACCATGGAAAAATTGGCGACAAGATAAATGTAAAAGGGTGGGTAAAAGCGTTTAGAAGCAATCGTTTTATTCAAATTAATGATGGTTCTACCATTAACAATCTACAGGCCGTTATTGATCTTGATAACCCTGTTTTTTCAGAAGATTTAATAAAAAAAATTACAGTAGCATCTGCAATTTCTATTACGGGTACATTGGTAGAGTCGCAAGGCAAAGGACAAAAAATTGAAATTAATGTAGAATCTGTTGAGGTTTTAGGAGAAGCAAACCCAGATGAGGTCAGCAAAACCATAATGCAACCAAAAAGACATTCATTAGAATTTTTAAGAGAACAAGCACACTTACGGTTTAGAACTAACTTATTTGGTGCTGTGTTTAGAATACGACATGCCGTATCTTTCGCAATTCACAAGTTTTTTAACGACAAAGGATATTATCATATAGCGACGCCAATTATAACAGGGAGTGATGCTGAAGGGGCAGGAGAAATGTTTAGAGTTACTAATTTTGATTTAAACAACATCCCTAAAACTGAGGATGGAAAAATCGACTGGTCTGAAGATTTTTTTGGTAAGGAAACTAATTTAACTGTATCAGGACAACTTGAGGCAGAGTTAGCAGCTATGGCTTTAGGAAAGGTTTATACATTTGGACCTACATTTAGAGCAGAAAACTCAAACACATCTCGTCACCTAGCTGAGTTTTGGATGGTTGAGCCAGAAGTAGCTTTTAATAATTTAAATGATAACATGGATTTGGCAGAAGAGTTTTTAACTTACGTGTGTAAATATGTGATGGACAATTGTAAAGATGATTTGCAATTTTTACACGATAGAGAGGTTAAAGAAGATACTCAAAAGCCAACCGCCGAACGTCATGAATTAAACTTAATTGACCGTTTAAAATTTGTAGTGGATAACGATTTTGAAAGAATTACCTATACAAAAGCCATAGAAATTCTAAAAAACTCAAAACCATACAAAAAGAAAAAATTCAAATATCCCGTTGAATGGGGAGAAGATTTAGCCTCAGAGCACGAACGTTTTTTGGTAGAAAAAGAGTTTAAAAAACCAGTTATAATAACAGATTACCCAGCAAGCTTCAAAGCGTTTTATATGCGTCAGAATGATGATGGGAAAACGGTGGCAGCTATGGATATTTTATTTCCAGGTATAGGTGAAATTATTGGAGGGTCTCAAAGAGAGGAAAGACTTGATGTTTTAAAGCAAAAAATTAAAGCATTTAACATTGATGAAGAAGAGTTGTGGTGGTATTTAGATACTAGAAAGTTTGGAACTGCCCCACATGCAGGCTTTGGTTTAGGTTTTGAACGTATGGTTATGTTTACAACAGGAATGAGTAACATTAGAGATGTAATTCCTTTTCCAAGAATACCAAAAAAAGCGGAGTTTTAAATTAAGTTTATGAAAATCGCCATATTTGCCTCCGGAGGAGGTAGCAATGCCCAAAAAATTATCAATTATTTTAGACATCATCCTAAGATTGGCGTTGCTTTAATTGTTTCAAACAATACTAATGCCGGCGTTATTGATCTTGCACAAAAAGAAGACATCCCTTTTTATATATTACAAGACGGAGAACTTGAAGAAGAAGAATTTTCAGAGGTACTTGTGGCATTAAACATTGATTTTATTGTATTAGCAGGTTTTTTAAAGAAAATACCAAATGACATAATAAAAGCTTATCCTAATAAAATTGTAAATATTCATCCCGCTTTACTTCCAAAATATGGAGGTAAAGGTATGTATGGTATGAATGTACACAAGGCAGTTGTAGAATCAGGCGAGAAAGAAAGTGGAATGACTATTCATTATGTGAACGAAAATTATGATGAAGGTTCTATCATTGAACAACACAAAGTAGAATTATCTTTTTCAGACACTCCTGAAGATTGCGCAAAAAAAGTTTTATCTTTAGAGCATAAATTTTTTGCGCCTTGCATAGAAAGGTTACTAACAGAATAATAGTTTTAAGTGACTATACATACACACAGTTAAAATTTTCAATATATCTTTGCGCCCTTATTTTAAAAAAACAAGTACAATTGTGCCAACTAAAACACTAATAATGAATATATTTAAACAAATAGACTTACAAGAAATATTAAAGGCGTTTATGATTTTATTTGCTGTTATCGATATTGTAGGGTCCATACCTGTAATTATTAAATTAAAAGAAAAAGCAGGTGATATTCATGAGGTAAAGGCATCTTTGGTTGCTTTTTCAATTATGATTGTGTTTTTATTTATGGGAGAAGCACTACTGAATATATTGGGGGTTGATATAAAAGCATTTGCCGTAGCAGGGGCGTTAATTATATTTGCTTTAGCAGTAGAAATGATTTTTGGAATAGAATTGTTTAGAGATGAAGATACGGGTTCTAAAATTGTGTCTATTGTTCCAGTAGCTTTTCCATTAATTGCAGGAGCAGGAACAATGACCACTCTTATTTCTTTACAAGTAGAATACCACACAGTGAATATAGCCATTGCTGTATTAATTAATATGATTATTGTTTTTATTGTTTTAAAATTAACGAGAAGAATTGAAAATGTTTTGGGTAAAGGAGGAATTGCTATACTTAAAAAAGTGTTTGGGATTATTCTTTTAGCTATTGCTGTTAAGCTTTTTGCCGAAAATATATCTGCTTTGTTTCAACATTAAACTCTATTGGTCTTCCATCCAACTGGCGTACATTCTATAATTTTTTGCAATACGTTTAACTTCACCTTCAAATAATTCCGGTGATAAATCTTTAATTTTTTTGGCAGGAACGCCAGCATATACACTTCCTGATTTTACAATAGTTTTTTCTAACAATACAGCTCCTGCGGCAATGATACAATTGTCTTCAATAACACAGTTATCCATTACAATAGCGCCCATTCCTATTAAAACATTATTGCCTACTTTACAACCGTGAACCAAGGCGTTATGTCCAACAGAAACATTGTCTCCTAAAACAGTTTTTGTTTTTTCATAAGTACAGTGTATAATCGCCCCATCTTGAATGTTAACATTATTACCAAATTCAATAGAGTTTACATCTGCCCTTACAACAGCATTAAACCAAATACTACAATTTTCACCCATTTTTAAATCGCCAACAAGTGTAGCATTTTCTGCAATCCAACTGCTTTTTGATATTTTTGGTAATTTTCCTCTGCAAGATTTTATGAGAGCCATATTGTTTTTATTTCAAAATTAACAAAAAAATCAATATAATTTATGGTGCTTTAGCGTAGGATTTAATGAAAAGCCTTATGTATTGTTTTTCTCTAAAAAAAGAGAGGTAAAAATCAGAAAAGTATAAAATTGAAAATTTAGCATTTCCATTGCAATCTTCAGAAAAACGTTTAATGAAATCATAAAATGTTAATTTGTTTTGTAAATAGTATTTACTTTTAAGATAAATGATGTATTCAGATGCTTCATTTTGGGATGGAAAAATAAAACTTGTGCTATCTTTTTCTCTAAAAAATGAACGACTGTCAACTTGTTTAAAACCACTTTCAATTAAAATTATTCTATTTTTATTGTAAGTGTGCTTAACGTCAAGTTGTAAATATATTTTATGAGGAAACAATTCAAAATCGCTAAAAAGGATTTCTTTTTTTTTAATAATAATTTTTGTTTGTTTAGTCTCACAGCTTTTTAACGTAAATGCACCCAAAAAAAGAAAAAAATATAATATGTAATAAGTCTGTTTCAATATGAAGTTGTTTAAAGTTGAATGATAAAATGTGAAAATGAGTTGTTTTGTTGATTGACAAGGCGTTTTTGAAAAGCATAGCTGAGGCTATGGTTAGAAAAAATAATGAAGGCAGACGATAAAAGAATCATTTTTTAACTTTAAACAACTATCTATTTACAAAGGTGTTGTTTTTTTAATAAATAAATGATATTTGTGAATTACTTTTTAAAGATTAAAGTTCAAAATTACTAACTTTGCACAGCTATGCTAAGTATTAATCCAAAAGATTTACCAATTCCGCAGTTACATGGGTATTTATTGGGCGCTATAGGTCCAAGACCAATAGCTTTTGCAAGTACCGTAGATGAAAATGGCAAGGCAAATTTAGCACCATTTAGTTTTTTTAATGTGTTTTCGGCAAATCCGCCAATTTTAATTTTTTCTCCTGCGCGAAGCGGTAGAACTAACACAACAAAAGACACATTTAACAATGTAAAAAAAGTAAGAGAGGTGGTAATTAACGTAGTGACTTACGATATTGTTCAACAAATGTCTTTGACCAGTTCACCTTATCAACCAAACATAGACGAATTTGAAAAAGCAGGGTTTAATAAGTTGCCGTCAGAAACAATAAAACCATATAGAGTTGCGGAATCTCCTGTTCAGTTTGAATGTGTGGTTAATGAAATTGTTGAGTTAGGACAAGAAGGAGGGGCAGGCAATTTGGTGATTTGTGAAGTTAAAAAAATTCATATTGATGAAGCCGTTTTAGATGATAATGGCAAAATTGACCAACATAAAATAGATTTAGTTTCAAGAATGGGAGGAAATTGGTATTGTAGAGCAGATAAAAACTCTATGTTTGAAATAGCCAAGCCAATTACCACCATAGGTATAGGGTTTGACCAAATTCCAGATGACATTAAAAACTCTAAAATATTAACAAAAAACGATTTAGGACAATTGGGAAGCATTGAGAAATTACCCAACGAAACAGATGTTAATGAGCACAAACTTTTGGAGTTAAGTGATTTATTTGTATCTTTAGAGGATGAACAAGTAAAACTAGAGATAGAATTGCACAAGTTGGCACAACAACAATTAAGAGAAAATAAAGTAGAAGAGGCCTGGAAAACACTTCTGGCTTTTAATAATTAAAAAAACAGTAACCTAAGGATAAAAATTTAATTTAATAAGTATGTACACGTTAAAAGGAGAATTAAAAGTAATAAACGACACCCAACAAATAACGGATTCGTTTAAAAAGAGAGAGTTTGTAATTACAGATGCTTCAGGTCAATACCCTCAAACTATCTTATTTCAATCTGTTCAAGACAGGTGTGAAATGTTAGATAACTTTAAAGTTGGAGATATGGTTGAAGTGTTTTTTAATTTAAGAGGTAGAGAGTGGACAAACCCTCAGGGAGAGGTAAAGGTATTTAATTCATTAGATGCTTGGAAAATTCAACCTTTAAATGCAGGAGGCAATGTACTACCAACCACAGCTGATAATGCTGAAACTTTTGTTGCAGAAAAAGAGGATGACTTACCTTTTTAGTGTAGTAATTTTAACTTAAAAACAAAAAAACCACTTTAATTTGAAAGTGGTTTTTTTGATGAGGTTACGGACGGATTCGAACCGCCGTAGATGGTGTTGCAGACCACTGCCTAGCCACTCGGCCACGTAACCTTTTTGTTTAAGGAGTGCAAATATAAATAATTTTATTTTTAAAGCAAAAATTAAACAGTGATAATTTTGTTACTTCTCAAAACCAATTAACCAAGATATACTTTTAATGATTTATTTCTTGAGGCGTATTTTAATCGTCTTAACCCTTTTTCTTTTATTTGTCTAACCCTTTCTCTTGTGAGGTCAAAAAGTGCTCCAATTTCTTCCAATGTGTGAGCGGTTGTCTCTCCTAATCCATAATATAACCTAATGATACTTGCCTCACGGTGTTTTAGTGTTTTTAAAGACCTTTCTATTTCTTGTTGTAAAGATTCTTTCATGACTATACTGTCCGGACTTTGTTTTTCAGTATTAACCAAAATATCATAAAGGTTTGAAGTGCTATCATCTCCCTCCACCAAAGGAGCGTCCATTGACACATGTTTGTTATTGTTAGACAACACCAATTTAACATCTGAAACAGTAATGTCAAGATGATCTGCTATTTCGTAAACTGTTGGTGTACGACCAAACTCTTGTTCTAGAAAAGAAACTGCTTTATTAATTTTATTTAAGATTCCAATTTTGTTAAGAGGAAGCCTTACAATTCTTGCTTGGTCTGCCAACGCTTGTAAAATAGACTGTCTAATCCACCAAACAGCATAAGAGATAAACTTAAACCCTTTTGTTTGGTCAAATCTTTTTGCAGCTTTTATTAAACCTAAGTTGCCCTCATTAATTAAATCAGGCAATGTTAATCCTTGATTTTGATATTGTTTTGCTACAGAAATAACAAACCTTAGATTTGCCTTTACTAGGGCATCTAATGCTTTTTGGTCTCCTTTTTTTATTCTATTGGACAATTCTACCTCTTGTTCAGGCGTGATTAAATCAACACGAGCTATATCTTGTAAATACTTGTCTAAAGACGGTGTATCTCTTTTTGTTACTTGTTTTGATATCTTTAATTGTCTCATAATTTAGTAGTTTTTTACAGTTTCAGTAAATATGACGTAGATTAATACCAAAAGGTTGTCAAAATTGGTGAAAAAAGTAATTTTTTTTTGGAAAATTAAAAATATTATTGTATAGGACAGGTTAAAAAAGAGATTACATTAGTTAAATAATAAGTGTTTTAAGATGATATAAGTAG
>DQTE01000329.1 GCA_015662905.1 Crocinitomix sp.
TCGTCTGTCCAAATATCATATACTTTTTTGTTCACAGTATAATTATCTCCTGGCCAAATTTCAGCTGTTACAACATCTTCTATATGTGTTGTTAAGACACCATCTACTTTGTATGAAATTGCAAAATTGCATTCTGGCTCTTCATCATTTCGAGTTTCATCACTACCGCAACTTGAGCCTATAATAAGGCTTGCTGTTAATAATAATATAAATGGTATTGTTTGTTTTAATATTGTTTTCATAATTTTAGTTTGTTTTAATTTGTTTGTTTTTCATTTTATAATAAATGAATGTTGTTATTGCAATTAATATAATGCCAATAAATTGTGAATGAGACAATATATCATCAATAATAAAACCACGTTTATCACCTCTATAGAGTTCTAAAACACTTCTTGCTATAGCATAGAGTATGATATAAGTTAAGAATAATTGCCCTTTAAATTGTTGTCTTTTTTTAAGGAGTAAAATAATTCCCATAATTAAAAGTAGAGCTGTAATTTCGTATAATTGTGTTGGATGTACTTGTTCTCCATGAGTTGTTGGAAAAACTAAACCTAAAAGAGAATTGGTTGGCTTACCATAACAGCAACCTCCAAAAAAGCAACCTAACCTACCAATACTATGTACAATTAAGGTTGTGATTGCTAAAATATCTAACATTGGTAATATTGGTATTTTATATTTTTTCAAATACCAAATAACTACGGGTATTATAATAATGAATGATCCATAAAACACAAAGCCTCCAGAAAAATTATTTAACATTAATTCTGAATTGTTAAAATAATAAACAGGTCTTTGCAAGTAGAAAAACACTTTTCCTCCTACAAAGCCTGCTATAAATATTAAATATATGAAATTATTAGATAAGTTTTTAATTCCAAGTTCTTCTTTTGCTCTCCATTTAGTATAAATAGATGCAACTAAAGTGCCTAATACGATTAAAATTGCATACGTATAAATAGTGATACTACCTATATGAAATAATTCTGGATACAAAGTCTATTTTTTAAGTATTATCATATCCATCACAATTACTATCTATGTTATCATTAAGTATTTCAATTGCATTTGGATTAATACTATTATCAGTATCATCACAATCATCTGAATTTAATGAAATATTAGCACTCGAAGGAGTTCCAACAGTTTGAGAACCAAAACCATCATAATCTAAATCTTCATAATAAATAACTACGTTATCTATTCCTACGCAAAATTCTGCTTCCGCTCCATTACTAACAAGATCAAACCTAAATTCATCGCCAGCTGCTGTTCCTGCTCGTTGACAAGTAACTGTTATATTAATATATTGAGTTGCATTAATCAAAACATTAATAACCTCTGTTGCACCTACAGTAATTGCTTCTGTTCGAAATTCAATTAACGGATATGAACTACCCGTTGAAGTACTTATCTCTACGGCAGGAATTCCATTAGGAGGATTATTAAATATATTTGTGCTTAAATCAGACTCTGGTATTAAGGTTTGTGTATTATCACCAGTATCTAAAAAAGTTAAACCTTCATAATTACATTGATTATCATTTGGTGATGGATCTGCTTCGTTATCACAACTAGTTCCTATAAATAGAACTGCTGTAATAAATAGTATTACTATTACTGTGTTTTTTAAAATTGTTTTCATTTTTTATATATAAGCGTATTGTGGATTTAATGTTGAACCTCCAGGATCTGACGAGCTGTTATTATCACATTGAATAAATGTTAATGTGATTAATAGAATTAATACTGTTTTAAGTGTTTTCATGTTTTTATCATATAAATTAAAAACTGGATTTGTTACCTATAAAAACCACACAATTCAAACTTTTTATTGATGTATTATTGTGTGGCAAACTAACAACTTTCTTTATACTATGATTTTAGTTGTTATTTTTTCCAAAAATAAAAATAACATCTCTTTTAAAAAAGGAACGTCCGATTAACTAGCCTGTTTTTTCGATTAACTAGTCGTTTGGTTTGATTAAGTGTGTTTTTTAATTGATTTTAATCAATTAAAAAACAACCTGAGTTTGACTAAGAACTCAGGTTTAAATGTTTAATTAGAATTATATTTTAATAAACTTTTTATTTAACACTTCTCCGTTTTCTAATTTAGCTTTTATAAACAGAATTGTACCTTGGTTAATGTTTGCTGAAGGTAAATAAATGTAAGTATCGTTAGGTTTAACTTTAATAATAGTTTTTCCTAGCGTATCATACACTTCTAGATTAGTTATTACACTAGTGCTATTTACTTTTACTAAAATACTATTATCCTTTTGATTACTTACAATTAAATTATTATGTAAACTTATATCATTTGTACTTAAAGCTGAATTGTTAAAAACAATTTCAAAACGCGAATCAAAAACACCTGCTACTCCTGTTTCATTAACCGTACTAAAAGTATAATCTTCTTGATTTAAATCATGTGTTATATTTAATAAGTTATCTACTAAATAAACAGTTACATTTTGCATGTTTTCAAAATGATCTATACTAATACTTAGGGTTGTTATATTTTCATCTTCTATTTGGTAACCTAACGGAATAACTGTTTCATCTTGCAATAAAGGCAATGCTTGAATACCATAATGTTGATTATCTAATCCAACGGAATAAAATGTTGCTACTCCATTTATATTACGTTTACCATCATAAGCATTATCATAAGCTGTTGTAGTATTTGGTAAAAAAGAAAGTAATGTTTGATTAAAAACTCCATTTTCATTACTTAAGTTTAACCATATTTTATCAAACTCTGGATTTGTTGGTCTTCTAAAATCGGTATTATTACCTGTCTCACGCATATCATTATTAAACGTTAATGTAGAAATTATTTCTTGGTTTAAAGTTATAGTCTCATCACCTTCAGCTTCAATAAAAAATCCTTGACCAGAAGCTATAAAGCCTGTTGGCATTGCTCCTCCAGATATAGCTACTGTTCCTCCAGATAAATTCCACATTGCATAATCATCGGTGCTAAATTGACCAGAAACTAAGCCTGAATTATGTGTCCAAAAGTAAAGAGTACCTGCTGTTGGGTTTAATGATGCATTTAATAATTTAGTTCCATTAATTGCGCTTGGATATGGATTACCAACCAAATTACTATCATTATCTAAATTTGCTGTTAGACTTCCATCACCTTTAAAATGTAAACTTTGTGTAATAACACCATTATTATATGCATTTTGAAAGTTAGTTGCTCCTACAAAAGCTGGGTAAGTATTACTTGAGCTACCTCTAACAATATAACCATTACCTGCTTGCATTGGTGTTGCTGAATTAGACAAGTAATCCCAATCTTGAATAGTTTCGTTAAATTCCCATAAATAATTTAAATCTCCCCAAGAAGAAAATGAATTTAACGTTTCGGTTGCACTAGGTGATGAAAAATACGTAAAACGTGTATAATCTTGTAAAGGTGTTGTTTTTATTTTAGTATTAAAAGTACCACTACCTGTTACTGTAGATGTATCGTCTATTTGCACTACCGAACCTGTTGCTTCTACAGTTATTGTACCGTTATTAATAATATCTTGTTGTACTTGCATAAATGTGTTTGCTGCAACAGTTAAAGTCTTAGTAGCGTTAACTGTAGTTTTATATGCAGAAAAACTTATTGTAGTAAAATCAAAATCAATAATGGCGCATTTATTTAGTGTTGGCAAACCATTAGTCCAACCAATTGATGTATATTCTGTATTATAATAAGAATTGTTTAAATACAATTTTGCAATTCTTGTACCAGAAACATTTTGACCTGTGATTAAAACATCTACATCAAAATCATTATCTATATCTGCAAAAGCAAGTGAACCAGAATCTGTCCCGTCAAAAGGAGTTCCTAATATTTCAGTAAATACTCCAGAACCATCATTGTTGTAAAGTTTTGTTATTCTGCCACTACCAGAAGAAAGTCCAGAAATTATTAAATCTTGATCACCGTCAGAGTCTACATCTCCAAAAGCTACGGAACTAGCAAATATTGAGGTAAAAGGAGTTCCAGTAATTAATGTAAAGGTTCCTGAGCCGTTATTTCTATATAAATTAGAATAATATGTACCTCCTTTATAGCCTGTAATTAAGAAATCTAAATCACCATCGTTGTCAATATCTGAAAACTCATTATCTCCTCTAAAGACACCTTGAAAAGGAGAAACACTTGCACTTAAAGTAAACACACCAGATCCATTATTAAAATATAATTTTGTAAAATATTGACTTGAGTTTACACCTGAAATTATTAAATCTTGATCACCATCATTATCTACATCTGCAAAATCAGTAGAGCTTTTACCTAAGGCTTGAAAACTGGTTGTCACATCTAAAGTGAATGTACCTGCATTGTTTTTATATAAACTTGTACTTCCATATCCTGTAATAACTAAATCTTTATAACCATTAGCATCTACATCAGCAAAAGCTATAGATTCGAAGCCACTAGCTGTAAAACTGTTTAATAAATCTAAAACAAATACTCCAGAACCATTATTTAAGTATAAATTAATACTGCCAACTCCAGAAGTTCTACCCGAAATTACTAAATCTTGATCACCATCATTATCTATATCAGCAAAAGCTACATCTCCATCAGATACTCCAGTAAAAGGTGTACCCGCTACTAAGGTAAATACACCTGCATTATTTGTATATAATTCTGCTATTTCAATGTTAGTTGTTGTTGTACCTGTTATTAAAACGTCTTGATCATTATCACCATCTATATCCGCAAAAGCAATAGCACTTTTCATTACCCCGTTAAAAGTAGTTGTATTATCTAATGTAAAATCACCAGATTCACAAATGCTAATCGTTGAAAAAGTAAATGGACCTTCCCAAGCACTTGTAACAGTGTTGTTTCCACTACAATCTGCACGAACATAAAAATCATAACTTGTATTTAATATTCCACCAGTCCAAATAAACGGATTTGTTACATTCTCATGAGTTGGAGGCATAAAATTAGGGTTGAAACCTTGTATACCAATTTTTAAATCCCATACTGAGGCTGTTCCGTTTTCTTGCCAAGATAGAGTTGCTCCAGTTACAGAAGGTAAAGTTGATGATAAATTTGTTGGATATGAACAGGTACTAGGACAGTTGTTGCTAAATGTTGAAGCAGAATCTACATTTATCCAGTTTGTTGTTGAATACAAAGGGTCATCCACTTCTATACAGATTAAGTTCGGATTAGAATTTGATGAGTAATTTATAATATTAGTGTTGGTTCCGTTATTAATATTTAAACTTGTTAAGCTATTATTTGCTACATTAAAATTAACCAAATTTATATTAAGAGAAACATCTAAAGAAGTAATTGCATTAATTGGGCAAATTAAATCTGTCAACTGTAAATTGTTTGAAACATCTAGACTTGTCAAGCCGTTACCACTACAAATTAAAGTTTGTAGTGAAATATTATTAGCTAAGGACAAGCTATTTATTGACGGGTTTGAAAAACAATATAAATAAGATAAAGCATTATTATTTGATGTATTTAAACTTGTCAATTGGTTATTATTACAATCTAATTTTAATAAAGCTAGATTTTGTGTTATGTCTAAACTTACAATTTGATTGTGATGACAGTACAATTCCTCTAAAAGCGTAAAATCTTCTATTCCTGTCATATCAACAATATTTAGCGTATTTACATCTAAATTTGTAACGGTATTAATATTAGCGGTAGTTACATAATCATCCATTACACCATTCCCCATACTTGTTATTGAACCCATAGCAACTATTGTTCCATTTGCATCATGTGTTTCTAAATAAGTTTCAAAATTAGTGTCTGGCACAAAGGTTTCTGGATTTGTACAATTGTGGTTAAAACTTGTCCAA
>DQTE01000080.1 GCA_015662905.1 Crocinitomix sp.
AAAACGAGCCTGCCTTTGTCGGCAGACAGGCATTCCCAATAATGGCGTGCAGTTTGGCTTTGCAGTAGAAGATACTTGCGGATTTAAGGTAATAGTAGATTGTTTAAATAAAAAGCGTATATTTTTTTCTCTAACCTGTAAAATAGATTTAAGGTATTATCTAAATACTATCGTCTGCGCTCTTTCCAAGCAGAATACTCTTGTTTTATTAGTTTAGGTTCAGTTTCTTTTTTTAATATTTTCATTGCCTCATAGGCATTTCTGGCTAATTGGTCGGTTATATTTGTTTTTAATTGTTCGGGAGATGAATAATGTTCATTGACAAAATTTATAGTAAAGTTTCCATTTTTAAAATCAGGATGGTTTATCGCAAACCTACAAAAACCTAAAGTAGTGGCAAAACCGTTTATTTTGTAATCATTAATAGCTTGAATCATTTTTTCAATGGCTTCATCTCTATCTTTACCGTGTACAATTAGTTTTGCAATCATAGAATCGTATTCTAAAGCAATGGGCATACCTTGCTCGTAGCCATCATCAACTCTAACGCCTAACCCTTTTGGCTTTTCATAGTAATCAATACTGCCTAAATCAGGTAAAAAATCGTTTTCTGGATCTTCAGCATATACCCTAACCTCAATTGAGTGTCCATTTATAGAAAGGTCAGTTTGTTTAATATCTAAAACCTCTCCTCTTGCAACTTTAATTTGTTGTTCTACCAAATCTAAACCTGTTATCATTTCTGTAACAGGGTGTTCAACTTGTAGTCTTGTATTCATTTCAAGGAAATAAAAGTTTTTATCTTTATCTAGTAAAAACTCAACTGTTCCAACGCCTTCATAATTACAAGATTTAGCAACATTAATGGCAGCTTGCCCCATTTTTTCTCTTAATTTAGGAGTTAAGACTGTAGAGGCAGAAGGGGCTTCTTCAACAACTTTTTGATGTCTTCTTTGAATAGAGCATTCGCGTTCAAATAAATGGATATAATTACCGTGTTGGTCAGCTAAAATTTGAATTTCTATATGTTTAGGTTCATGTACAAATTTTTCAATAAAAACAGCACCATTACCAAAAGAAGAAACGGCTTCAGATACAGCTCTATCGTATTGTTCTTCAAATTCTTCTTCATTTTCAACAACGCGCATTCCTTTTCCTCCTCCTCCTGCAGCTGCTTTAATTAGAATAGGGTAACCAATTTCTTTTGCTATAACTTTAGCTTCTGAAATATCATCAATGGCTTCATCTGTACCAGGTACCATAGGAACGTTAAATTTTTTGACGGCTTGTTTGGCATCAATTTTATCTCCCATTATGTTAATAGCTTCTATACCAGGGCCAATAAATTTAATGCCTTCATTGGTAACTCGTTCAGCAAATTCAGAATTTTCGGATAGAAAACCATAACCGGGGTGAATTCCTTCAGAATGAGTTTCAGTAGCAATTTTGATAATTTTATCTTGGTTTAGGTAACTCTCTGAAGGTATTGATAAGCCCAAGTGGTAGGCTTCATCAGCAAATTTAACAAAAGGAGCGTTTTTGTCTGCATCAGAATAAACAGCAACTGTTTGAATATTCATCTTTTTTAGTGTGCGCATTATTCTTAATGCAATTTCTCCTCTGTTGGCTACCAATACTTTTTTCATAATGTTTTAATTTTTGTTTAACTCCTCTATTTTAGCAGGATCGTAATTTTGTTGTACTTTAATTTTTCTATTATTTCCTTTACGTCTTTTGGTTTGCAAAACTACATCATTTTCTTTTTTTCTAAAAATATTTAAAAATCCTTGCCATAATTTAAAATCTTTACTGTTATTAAAGCTTTCTTTATAATGTAATCCTACACCTTGTGTAAAGCTTCCTTGATCTTGGTTAGACGTTTCTTGATTAGATTCATTAAATACATTAACGGTAAAAGAGCCGTCATCATTTAATTCATATTCAATATTAACATCTCCAACAATATTTGAGGCAGAGCTATTATTTTCATTATCTGTGACAACACCAACAGATGTTGTTATTTTTAGTTTGTCATCTAAAAATGAAGTGCTAAATCCCAAGGCTACTTTATCAGAACCTATGTCAGATTTTAGATTGTAATTTTCACCTATTTTACCCAATACTGCGTCAATTTGTTGGTTTAATAAATCCGCCGCTACATTTTGTCCTCCCGATCCATCACCTGATCCGGCAACAGGTATAAATTTTTGAATCATTAGTAAAGCAAAGAATTGTTTGTTTAAATCATCTTCAACCGCTCTAATTTGATTAAGTGCTTTTTTGGCTTCATCAGAAGCGTTTGGTGCTTGAATGTCAAATGATAGTTGTGGTTTCATTAAAGTGTTAGACAGGTTTAAATATCCATAGACTAAATTTTTTTTAGAATTATTTGATAATGATGCAGTAACAATATCACTCATATCAACCATTCTAGTAAACCTAGTTTTAATGTCAATATTTGCATCATAAGGTGATTGAGTCCACGTAATAGTAGAACCATCAACTATTTCAAAATCTTCTGCCACAATGTTTTTCATATTCATATTATATACACCTTCTTGAATTGTGTATTTTCCAAACATAGTCATTTCACCATAGTCATCCATATTGAGTTCTATATCTCCTTCTCCAAAAGCTACAATTTGGTCTTCATAAACAGGGTCAAAAATGATAGTCATTTTAGCATCTGTAGTTACATTAAAATTCATATTTAAAGTCATCCCTAATCGTTCAATTGATTGATGAGAGGCAATTTGAACTGTTGTATCTTTAGGGTCATAAAATTGAATAAAATTATCTTCTTCAAGCTCTGAAGTGCCATAAAGTGGAAGGGTTATATCTGTTCCTTTTTCTGTTTTTGCTCTAACATCAATAGCAGTAGTGCCATCATATCCAAAAATATTTACGTCACCGGTTATGTATGCTTTTCCGTAATAATAATCTCCTTCTTTATAGTAAGTATCCATTACTAAAAAAGTCTCTGTGATGTTAGGATCAGACATATCTAATGTAATGTCGTAGTTCCAGTCTGTCCAATTAAAATGATAGATTTGCATCATTGCTACAGCTTCATTTCCATCTTGATCAAACAGTCTAAGATTGTCGGCTAAAATTTCACCTTCTCCTAAGTTTAGTTGACCGTTTACTCCAAAGTAAACATTGAACATTGGAACTTTTACTTTTGCATTTGAAACATCTAAATCGCCTTCAATTATTGGTGTAACTGGCGTGCCACTAACGTGTAAATTACCAGTAAGAATACCTTCAATATCAGTATATAAATCTGGGTCAGAAAAGGCACTCAAAAAACCAATGTCGGTTTTATCAAAAGATACAAATAGGTCTAGACTATTTTCTTCTTTTTCAACATAATAATCACCAAAAAAAGTAAAAGTTTCTTTATGGTCACGTTTTAAAAAACCGTTTAGTTTGACAGAATTTGACTCAATATCCCACTTACTATCTACCAAAATATCTCCAACCTTTTCGTCATTAATTACAAAGTTTTTTATGTCTGATATAGCCATAAAACGCATATTGTTATAAATATCAGCAGTTCCTCCATCAATATTAAGTATCCCGTCCAGTTTTATGCCGTTTATAAGTTTATTTAAAGCACTTAAATCAAAATCTTTAACCCTAAAATTTAACCAGTCTTTTGGGTTTTTAGAAATAATTCCATCAAAACTTATTAAAGAAATTTCGTTATGGATGTCAAAGTCTTTAATGCTAATTTTTTCAGGATTCCAACTAAAAGTTGATTTAGGATTAATCTCCCATTTCTCACCTTGTAAATAAAAGAAAGAAGGAAAAAATTCTGTGATGATATTGTTATCTGTTTCAAACTTTGTGTTGAATGCAAATAAAGAAGGTTCACCATTACTAATATTCTCCCAACCACTGTTTGTAAATAGTTTGTTTGGTTTTATATAACTGTCAAAGTATAAGTTTTTTACAGACATGCTGTCGGTAAGTTGAGCGGTATTGATGAAGTAATAAATACTTCCTCTGATTGAATCTAAGTTATTACTTAAAGCTATTCCATTAAATACTTTGCCATCATAAATAATTTTATCTGAATTAAAATTAAAGTCTAATTTTTTGGCTATAGAGTTATAAGCTCCCCAAAATTTAGAATTTGGTTCAATAAAAGTTTTTGTATCCAAAAAATCTAACAAAGGGTTAATGTCCTTAATATTTATATTCAAATCAAAGTTTTGATAAACATCATTTGGAATTTTTTCTTGAGATAAGTAGTTGTCTAAAAGTAAGGCAACCTGATTTTTTAATATGGGATATAGGAACTCAAAATTAAATTCTCCTATCATTTCTGCATCAAAAAATGAGGAGTTAAGTTGTATTTTACTGATAGAATCAGACCTGTTAATGGATAGGTTTAAGGCTTCAAATATCAATTCTCTAGAGCCATCAAAATAATTAAATTTTGAAATAGAAACATCTCCAACAATTTTGTCAAGTGATGTTCCTTTTATATTTACCGACATTTTAGTCATTAATTTTGTAGCTAAATCGCCTTTAAACAGGTTCATTTTACAGAGGTAAGAACTGTCAATACTAACATCAAAGTTAAAGATTAACTCTTTTTTAAAATCTATATACCCATCATAGTTTAAGGCTAGATTATCATCTTCTATATCAATAATTCCTGTAAACCTATTATTGTTATATTGTCCCTCTTTAATGTTAATATTTTTGTAGTTATACCCATTTAAAGTGGTTGATGTAAATTTACCAGCAAATAATAAGTTAATGTCCTCAGGTGCAAAACCTCTAGTCCCTTGTTTGATTTTAAGATATCCTGTTGATTTGCCAAGTAAAGGATTTGAAGTTAAGGCGCCTAAGTCTAAATTTTCAACTATAATGTCTTTGGTTAACCCGTTATTAATTGTACCTTGATAATAGTATAAACCATCTTGATTGTTTTTTGTAAACTTTAATCCATTTTCAGATGAAATATTTCCTAGACCAGAAGTTAAATTGCCATCTACCACAAAGTCCGAGAGTAGGCCAGTAAAATGTCCATCAGTTAATCTGATAATATTTGCTATATGTAAGTTTTTAGGGATATTAATGAATTTTTGTCCATCAATAAAAGGGGATAAATTTAGTTTTTCAATATCAGAAATAGAAGTTTGAAAAAGGGTTATACGTTCATCAATAAAAGCATTATCTAAATCATCTAGGTCTGGTATTTGAAAATTACCTTTTAAAATGGTTTCATCTAATAATCTTATTTCTGTATTTTTTAACTTCATTCCGTTTACAACTCCATTTATATCGCAACTAACAATGTTAACATTATCGGTCATTCCCCATAGTTGAGGAACAAAATATGCAATGTCTTTTAAAGATATGTTACTGTTCCTTATTTCTGAGTTGAAGTAAACTTTATTTAAAAAATCGCTAAAATCTTCAGACCCATTTGGTGTTTGAAGTTCAAAATAGCTTGCGTTTAATGAGGAGTTAGCCAATTCTAAGTTTAAATTTTTAAGCGAAATTGTTTTAGGGCTATAAAAGATATTTGTACTTAAATTTTTAAGATAAATGCCAGATTTATCATAAAAATGAAGACCTTTGAATTTAGCTTGAATTGTATCACCATTTAAGTTAAATTTACTAATTTCACCACCCAAATTTTTAATGTAAATATTTGAATAATCAATACCATTTTCAATTGGTTTTACATTTTGGTCTTGATACATAAAATTAACATTGTTAAGTGTCAATTTTGCCGTGTTTATTATTATAGGGGCAGAGCTGGTGGTATCCTCACTCATTCCAAAATAGTCAATAATATATTGAAAATTAAAAACAGTGTCACCTTTATATTTTTTTAGTTTAACGGTTGCATCAGATAAAATAACATTATCAACATCAATAAACATTGGCTCTTCAATTTGCCAATTGCTTATGCTTGCTTTTATAGTTTGAGCTAATAGTAAAGTATCGGTTTTACTGTCTTGTACGTAAACACCTTCAATTAATAATTCATCAAAAAATATAAAGTCTAATTTATCAATTTTAACTTCTTTATCCCATTCTTTTGATAAAAAATCAGCTGCTTTTTTAGCAATAAAAGTTTGAAAAGATGAGGTTCTAATAGCAAAAGCAATAAAAATTAGAGCAACAAAAATCAGCTCAATCAATAAATGAAGAGAAATGCCAAAACCTTTCAGTATTTTAATTATTTTTGTGATGTTAAAAAAATTTCGCTAAAAATAATAAAATTGAACAATAAACGCACCATAATTTTAGGAATTGAATCATCTTGTGATGATACCTCTGCTAGTATTTTAATAAATGGAGAAGTAAAATCAAATATTGTAGCTGGTCAAGATGTCCATAGAACCTATGGTGGAGTAGTGCCAGAGCTGGCATCAAGAGCGCATCAACAAAATATTATACCTGTAGTAGATACTGCTATAAAAAAAGCGAATATTAATAAAAGAGATATTTCAGCCATTGCTTTTACAAGAGGGCCTGGTCTTTTAGGAAGTTTAATTGTAGGGACAAGTTTTGCCAAAAGTTTTGCTTTAGCATTAGATATTCCACTTGTAGAAGTTAATCACATGCAAGGTCACATTTTAGCACACTTTATTAAAAATAACGAAAACAAATATCCTAGTTTTCCTTTTATATGTATGACAGTTAGTGGAGGACATACTCAATTGGTTTTGGTAAAGGGTTATTTTGATATGGAGGTGCTTGGTGAAACTATTGATGATGCGGCAGGAGAGGCTTTTGATAAAGCGGCTAAAATTATGGGGATACCATATCCAGGCGGACCTTTAATTGATAAGTTTGCCAAAAAAGGTGACCCAAAAAAGTATAAATTCCCTATTTCTAATTTAGATAATTACAATTATAGCTTTAGCGGGTTAAAAACGTCCATTTTATACTTTCTACAAAATCAAATGTCTAAAAACCAAAAGTTTATAGAGCAAAATAAAGCCGATATTTGCGCCTCATACCAATACACGATTATAAAATCACTTTTTAAAAAATTGATTAAAGCAACAAGAGATTATAAAATAAAAGATGTAGCGATTGCTGGAGGAGTATCCGCAAATTCATTGTTAAGAGCCGAATTAGTTAGAATAGGAAAACAAGAAGACTGGCAAACATTTATACCGCCTTTTGAATACACAACTGATAACGCTGCAATGATTGCTATAGCAGGGTATTACAAGTTTTTAAAAGGAGAATTTGTAGGACAAAATATCGTGCCCAGTGCTCGCTTAAAAATCTAAAAAATAAAACTAAATTTATTTTGTTTAATTGTTAAAAACAATTTCATTTTGTTGATACATAACTCATTTTTTAATGTAAATTTGCAGGCAATTTAAACATAGACTATATGTCTAATATATTCTAAATTGTATGCCTAAAGATAACAGCATTAAATCCGTATTAATTATTGGAAGTGGACCTATTGTAATTGGTCAAGCATGTGAATTTGATTACTCTGGTTCTCAAGCTGCTCGTTCTTTAAGAGAAGAAGGGATTGAAGTAACCTTAATCAATTCTAATCCCGCTACCATTATGACCGATAAAGTAGTAGCTGACAATGTGTATTTAGAACCATTAGAACCAGCTTCTATAGAAAAAATCCTCAGAAAACATAAAATTGACGCTGTACTCCCTACCATGGGGGGACAAACAGGGTTAAATCTTTGTATGAAATGTGATGATATGGGGATATGGGAAGAATACGGTGTGCGAATTATTGGTGTAGATATAGACGCGATTGAAATTACAGAAAACAGAGAAGATTTTAAAAATTTGATGACCAAAATAGGGGTACCTATGGCACCACAAACTACTGCAAAATCTTTTTTAGAAGGAAAAGAAGTTGCGCAGGAATATGGTTTTCCTCTTTGTATTAGAGCTTCTTTTACCCTAGGGGGGGCAGGGGCAGCAGTAGTCTGGGATGAAAAAGATTTTGAAAAATATCTTACAGCTGGATTACATAAATCGCCTATTCATGAAGTAATGATTGATAAGGCATTAATGGGGTGGAAAGAATATGAGTTGGAATTGTTAAGAGATAATAATGACAATGTTGTTATAATTTGTTCCATTGAAAACTTTGACCCAATGGGGATTCATACAGGAGACTCTATAACAGTTGCGCCTGCAATGACTCTATCGGATACAACTTTCCAACGTATGAGAGATATGGCCATTAAAATGATGAGGTCCGTAGGCAATTTTGCGGGAGGTTGCAATGTACAATTTGCAGTTAGTGATGATGAAAAAGAAGACATCATAGCCATTGAAATTAACCCAAGAGTGTCTCGTTCGTCTGCTTTGGCTTCTAAAGCTACTGGGTATCCAATTGCTAAAATTGCGGCCAAATTAGCCATAGGGTATAATTTAGATGAGTTACAAAATCAAATTACAAAAACAACATCAGCTTTGTTTGAACCAACATTAGATTATGTTATTGTAAAAATACCACGTTGGAATTTTTCTAAATTTGACGGTGCTGATGACAAACTAGGTCTTCAAATGAAATCTGTGGGGGAGGTAATGGGAATTGGAAGAACTTTTCAGGAGGCGTTGCAAAAAGCTTGTCAGTCTTTGGAAATTGGTAGAAATGGACTAGGTGCTGATGGAAAAGAAATCACAGACCAAAATAAAATTTTAGAATCTCTTCAGTTTCCTTCGTGGGATAGATTATTTCATATTTATGATGCCATTAAACTAGGTATCCCTTTTAAAACAATCAAACAAAAAACTAAAATTGACAACTGGTTTTTAAGACAAATAGAGGAGTTGATTCTACTTGAAAAAAAAATTGAAAAATATCACATTGATAACATACCAAAAGACTTATTGTTTGAAGCTAAACAAAAAGGATATGCTGACAGACAAATTGCTCATTTATTAAGATGTTTAGAGTCTGAAGTTTATAAAAAACGTGAAGGGTTTAACATAAAAAGAATTTATAAAATTGTAGATACTTGCGCTGCAGAATTCCCGGCAGAGACACCATATTATTATTCAACGTTTGAATTTGAAAACGAATCGATTGTATCCGATAGAAAAAAAATAGTAGTGTTAGGGTCTGGACCAAATAGAATAGGGCAGGGTATTGAGTTTGATTATTCTTGTGTTCATGGCGTATTGGCGGCTAAAGAATGTGGATATGAAACAATTATGATAAATTGTAATCCAGAAACTGTTTCTACCGACTTTGATACTGCTGACAAACTGTATTTTGAACCTGTGTTTTGGGAGCATATATATGATATTATTAAACACGAAAATCCAGAGGGTGTAATTGTACAATTAGGTGGACAAACAGCACTTAAGCTAGCTGAAAAATTAGAGCGGTATGGTATAAAAGTTATGGGGACTTCATTTGACGCCCTTGATTTAGCTGAGGATAGAGGCCGTTTTTCTCAATTGCTTGAAAAAAATAACATCTTATTTCCAAAATATGGCGTAGTTGAATCTGCTGAGCAAGCACTTGAATTAGCTAAAGATTTAGATTACCCTTTATTAGTAAGACCATCTTATGTGCTTGGGGGGCAAAAAATGAAAATTGTAATTAATGATGAAGAATTAGAGCATCATGTGGTGGATATTTTAAATGAAATGCCTGATAATCAAATTTTATTAGACCATTTTCTTGGTGGAGCAATTGAAGCAGAAGCAGATGCGATTTGTGATGGTGAGAATGTTTATATTATAGGAATTATGCAACACATTGAACCTGCAGGAATACATTCTGGAGATTCTTATGCGGTATTGCCACCATATAATTTAGGGGATATGATTATTCACGAAATTGAAGACATAACCCGTAAAATAGCTGTTGAACTTAAAACTGTTGGATTAATGAATATCCAATTCGCTATAAAAGATGACAAGGTTTATGTAATTGAGGCTAACCCTAGAGCGTCACGTACTGTGCCTTTCATTGCTAAAGCATACCAAGAACCTTATGTAAATTATGCAACCAAAGTGATGTTAGGCGAAAAGAAAGTTACAGATTTTGATTTTAAACCTATTAAAAAAGGATACGCCATTAAAATACCAGTGTTTTCTTTTGATAAATTTCCTAATGTAAATAAAGAACTTGGTCCAGAAATGAAATCAACAGGTGAAGCTATAAGGTTTATTAAAAATCTAAGAGACCCTTTCTTTAAAGAAATTTATAGCGAACGTAACTTATATTTGAGTAAATAAAATTATCTATGCTTCTTTTTATCAGCTTTAGGCAAATATTAGTAATTTTAGGTATCATTCTACTTATGCGATTTATTGGTAAAATTATGATGGCTAGAAGGGTGATAAAAGAACAAGATGCTTTAAAGCAACAATTAGCTGAAAAAGAAAAAGCAAAGAAAAATTACGGAAAAACAACCATAGGTAAAATAAATAAACAACAATTAAAAGATTCTGACTATACAGAATTTGAAGAGATTGATTAAATTTATATCAAAATAAACTTTAATTTTAAACAAATAAAAAAAGATATGAAAGCATACGTATTTCCTGGTCAAGGCGCTCAATATATAGGAATGGGTAAAGACCTTTATGACAATTCTGAATTAGCAAAAGATTTATTTGAACAAGCAAATGATATTCTAGGCTTTAGAATTACAGATATTATGTTCTCGGGAACAGATGAAGAATTAAAACAAACTAAAGTTACACAACCTGCAATATTTTTACATTCTGTAATTTTATCAAAAGTTATTGGAAATGATTTTAAACCAGATATGGTTGCAGGTCATTCCTTGGGTGAATTGTCAGCACTTGTAGCTAATGGCACTTTAAAATTTGAAGATGGTTTAAAATTAGTATCTAAACGAGCATTGGCTATGCAAAAAGCCTGCGAAGCAGAACCTTCAACAATGGCAGCTATTTTAGGATTAGAGGATGAAATTGTAGAAGAAGTATGTCAAAACATCAAAGGTGTAGTTGTAGCAGCAAATTATAATTGCCCTGGACAATTAGTAATTTCGGGCGCTGTTGATGCAATTGATGTAGCTTGTGAAACACTTACAAAAAAGGGCGCAAGGCGAGCATTAAAATTACCAGTTGGTGGCGCATTTCACTCGCCTTTAATGGAACCAGCACGTGAAGAATTAGCAAAAGCAATAGAGGAAACAGAATTTTCAACCCCAAGTTGCCCTATATATCAAAACGTAACAGCTATTGCAGTTACCAACCCAAAAGAAATTAAAGAAAATTTGATGGCGCAATTAACAGCCCCTGTTAAATGGACACAAACTATGAAACAAATGATAAGTGATGGTTGTTCTTCTGTAACAGAGGTAGGCCCAGGAAAAGTGTTACAAGGTTTATTTAAAAAAATTGACCGTAAATTCCCAACTGAAAGTGCCACAATACTTTAAGTGTTTTCTTTACCTAAACAATAAATACAATTATAAATTAAAGGTAATTTTAAGTGTGGGTGATATTAGTTACTGTTTATAAAAAAATACAATTTTACTTTTGTCCTACAAAATAAAATAATAATAAAAAAATATGGAAGTAATAAATGCAACTACATTACAAAAAATGTTAGCCAATGGCGAAGATGTTCAAGTTATAGATGTAAGAACACCAGAAGAGGTAGCAGAAGGTAAAATACCAAATGCTGTAAACATGAATGTTTTTGACCCGAATTTTGTTAATCAAATTCAAGACTTAGACAAGTCTAAACCTTATGTAATGGTTTGTCGTTCTGGTGCTAGAAGTGGACAGGCATGTATGCACATGCTAGGCGCAGGTTTTGAAAAAGTTTACAATCTTCAAGGAGGTATGATGATGTGGACAGGTGAAATAGTGTAGTTTAACGCTTTTAATTTAACAATTTTAAAACCGATATTTTTTGATATCGGTTTTTTTTTGGCACAAGTTTTGTGAATATTGGAAACCTATACTTATATTAGCAGTATATAAATTAAAAACAATTTTTAAATTTTAAATTATGAAAAAAAAGATTACAATTTTGATGAGTGCTTTAGCCCTAAGTTTTGGGTATAATGCAAATGCACAAGCAGTAAGTAAAGGAAGCATACTGATTGATGCTTACTATGGATTCCCCAATTTTGGATCGGCATTATTAAAACAAATTGATGGTGTAGAAAATGCTAAAATAACAGGCGTTGGACCCATGGGTGGTCGATTTGAATATATGGTTGCAGATAAATTTGGTATAGGTATTGATTTTATTTACAATAGTGTAAATATCTCTGGTACTATAGATTCCACTGATAATTTAGGTAATGTAGTAGAAACTTACGATTTAAAAGTATTCTCTCAAAGATATAGACCTCAAATTAGAATGAATTATCATTTTGTTTCAAATGAAGAGTTAGATGCTTATGTAGGTGTTGGCGTAGGGGCAAATATTAGAAGATTTGGGTTTAAAACTGACTATCCAAATTATGATGGAAACTCAGCTGTAGGTGCTTTAATACCTGTTTCGATGAGATTAGCACTAGGAATGAGATATTTCTTTACAGATAATATTGGTGCTAATTTAGAATTAGGTCTTGGTGGCCCATTTGTTTCTGGTGGACTCTCGTTTAAATTTTAATATAAGACAAAATATTTTTTTTAAAAAGAACCAATTAATTGGTTCTTTTTTTTTGATTTAAAAAATAATTCATATCTTAGTCGAATGAAAAAGATAAGAATCATCATATTTTTTATTGCAATTATCCAAAATTATGCTTTTGCGCAACCTTTAGGGGAAAAGGATTTTGTAATAGAAGCACACATGGGGTATCCTAATCTGTCTTATTTTAAATCAAATATCCAAAGTCTTACTCACTTTAATGGGACATTAAATAATGACAGTGAGGTATTTAGAAGTATAGGGCAGTTTATTGTTAATGCAGATTTTTTTTTAACAGATAAATTAAGTTTGTCTGTTGGGGCAAACTATGGTTACTATTATTATTATCAAGAAATAGAAGAATCTATTTATGATGGAAGCACGGGACAATATACCGTAAATACTTATTTTGCCGAAAAGCAAACACATAGGTTTAGAATTTATTTAGGTCCAAATTTTCACTTACTAAGAACTGATAGGTTAGATTCTTATTTTGGTATAAAAGCTGGGATAAAGAGAACAAATATCATTACCAATGACAATTTTCCAAACAATTCAAGCTATTTTGGATTTAACGATACAGAAATTGAATTTCCTGTTGGATTAAGATTGTGTTATGGTATGAGGTATTTTGTAACACATAATTTAGCAATTAGTACAGAGATTGGATTAGGAGGACCAGCAATAACTTTTGGAATAACCTATAAATTAACAGATAATTAAAATAAGATAAAAAATGAAAAAAGTATTATTAATTGTATTACTATTAGGGATAACATCTTTAACTTTTAGTCAAAAAACAACAGAATATTTATCTGTTAAGGTACAGTATGGTTTAAAAGTAAGTGGTTTTGTAACTGATATTTGGGTGGACATAGGTGATTCAGGAAGACATTCTTTAAGTGGAGAAATTACCAATAAAGACGGTGTTGTTGAAATTAATGGTAAAAAATACACCTCAGAGATTGACCTATTAAATTATTTTGGTAGTATTGGATGGGAAGTCTATTCTGTAAGAAAGGTTAAAATCTTAAATGAAGAGTATGACCTTTATCTTTTAGTCAAAAAAACAGAATAGTTTTAATATATCTATACTAGTAATAGCTTTTTAATTTTAAAAAATTATGTTAAAAAATATCCTCTTATTTGTTTTGCTCACACTGTCATATTTTTCTTATAGTCAAAATATTAATGGTGTATTAGATGACATTAATGAGATGTTCATCAAACAAACTTATCAAGTTAAAACCAAGGACAATATTAGCTTGGCAACAGATATTTATTTGCCAGTTATGCAGGATTGTGTAATGATTGATATTCCAATAGGAAACAATACATTTTTAATTCAGTTAATTCCTAAAAATACCCAATATATTATTTTCGATACATCTAGTGTAAATAAAAATAGTTTTAGTTTACCCATTATATTTACAAGAACGCCTTATAATAAAAATGGAGGTGGAAACGGAGGTGATTTATTTCCCTTTTTAGGGTATGGGTATGCTATGCAGGATATGAGAGGTCGTTATGAGAGTGAAGGGGTATATTTCCCAATGTTTAGTGACGCTTGGGCAAAATATATTTATATGCCTTTTAATCCAATTCCTATGGATTTATACCCAACATCTAGTATGTCAAATGCTTTACACCATAGTGACGGAAGTGAATCTATTTTTTTTATTAATGACAGTCTTTATAGATATTTTGATTGGAATCATGATGGGGTTGTTGACACATTCAAATTATGTAATGGAGACATGGGCATGTTTGGGGCATCCGCACTCGGAAATTCTCAGTATCAAGCTGTATCTAATATTCCATTTACAGTTAACAATCCAGTAAAATGTTTAATGCCTATAGTAGCAAGTAATGAGCACTACAATACCACTTTGTTTCATAACGGAGTTTACAGAAATATGTTGGCAAGTGGGTGGATGCGTGGACAAATGTACGACATTGAAGACACTTTAATTCCGTATGATAATAGTTTAAGTAACAATTTACATAGTTCTATTGATTATGGGTATTCTGATAAGTATGTCTTGACTGAAGATTTATTAGATTGGTTTATAGTAAATCCAATAGGAAGTTTACCAAGTGGTGCTTACCCAAATTCCCCTAATAGATTATTTTTAGATGCTTCTCCCGTAAGTATTGACAATAATGGTTCGAGTGATGTAAACGGTACAGTATCACGCTATAAAAACTTAAACACTAATACTTATCATTTAACAGGGTGGTGGGATATTTTTATAAATGGTCAAATTGAGACTTTTAATATGATGAGAGATGAAAATCCTAACAGTAAGCAAAAATTAGTAATTGGTCCTTGGACACATCAAACAATTGGAGCGGATAGTGTTGGTGACGTGAATTATCCTCAAAATGTTTATGATGTGTTAGGCGTAGAAGACTTTGGAAATGTTGGGAGTATTTCGTCAACAGATACACTTTTTTTTAATCAACTTTATCAATCAGAAATATTAAACTGGTATAGAAGCAATTTGGGTGGAGAACCATTTTTTATAATTCCTGAATCTAATCAATGGCAAGTTTTAGACACAGTTGTAATAAGAATACCTTCAAAGAATTATATTATTCCATATTATGAATTTATTAATTTTATAGGTGGACAGGGCGGATTAGATAACATTCCAATTCAAATTTATGACAGCACTAACTATACAGATCTTTCGTATAGTATTCCACAACAATCAAGTGGGGTAATTGCTTTACCAGCTCCAATATCATCTTCTGAAATAAATTTTGACAATATTCAAGACATAAGAGTTTATATTAATGGGCCATCAAATGATGCATTAAACACTAATGTTGGCAATTATTGGGTAGGTTTAGACTCATTACCATTTAAAAATGGAATAGTAAACAAACAATTGTTTTTGCATCAAGATTTATCTTTAGATACCATTCAACCAATAATTAATGAAGGTACTCTGTCATATAATAATGACCCCACAGACCCAGTTTTAACAACAGGAGGTAACAATATGATTGTTAGAACACCTCAAAATGACAAACATTCTCAAGGTTCAATGGATTATTCTAATCCTAATTACGCGCCTTACACAATGGATAGGCCTGATGTGTTAAAATTTATAAGTCAACCTTTACAGGATACAATGCTTATTTTAGGATTTCCAAAAGCAGAAATATATGCAAAAGCTAACTCATTTAATACAAATTTAACCGAAACAGATTTTGACATTTTTGTAAGAGTTTTAGATGTTTATCCTGACGGAAGAGAAATGTTTATAACTGAAGGGGCAGTAAATGCAAGAGCAAGAAATTATGCTCAAAGTATTTACCAAGATAACGAAAATATCAATGCGCCTTATGAAAATCCATTAAATGATGTGTATTATTTACTTAAATTTGATATGTTACCAATTGGACATACATTTGGAGTAGGGCATCAGGTTAAGGTACTGATTAGTAGTAGTAATTTCCCAAAATATCAATCTAATCCTCAAGTGCCATTAATGCCAAATGAATTTTTTAGATGGGAACCTGGGGACACTTCTGGTTATAACTATCAAGGAAGTTTACTATATCCAACCTCAAATACAATAACGTTAGAATTTAACCCTAATTCACCAAGTTTTATAAACTTTCCAGTTGTTTCAGAATTGCCACCTCAATTAAGCGTAAAAGAAAAAATATATTTGAATAATGAGTTTGAATACTATCCTAATCCAACAAATAATATTTTAACGGTAAAATTTAATACTGATGTCAAAACAAGCATTTATATTTATGATTTAAGTGGGAAATTAATACTAACAGAATATGTTAACAATCAGTCGATTTATTCTTTAGATTTAACAACTATTAAAAATGGAGTTTACATTTTAAAAATAGATGAATTTCCAAACAAAAATGAACTAATCATTAAAACAGATTAAGTTAACCTTTTTTTTATTGGTGTATAAAGTCAATTGGCACTAATTGAGGATAATAAGTTATTTTGCGAAGGATAGAACTTAAATATTACCATAGTAAAAGTATCTTCAGTTATATATAATTAAGGTTCGAACATCTTGTTCTTCAGCAGACTTTTTTATATTGAAGTAGTTTAAAGTCAAATAACAAGTTAAAAAATGATTCTTTTATCGTCTGCCTTTAAACAACTTCATTGTTAGATTTAGCTTGTCCAAATATTTTTAAAATTTCATTTAACTTTTTACCAAATAAAGGTTTAAGTACACCCCAACTCTCAACTATAAAACTTTCCACTAAAACACTTTCCACTAAATCATTTTCAACTCTTAACTAACCAACTTTCACTAAACTTTTATAAATTGCTTAATAATCTTACGGTCAAGATGATTAATAACAGTTATGGTATAAACGCCAGAATGAAAAGTAGATATATCAATTTGATAATTATTTTTATTTTGTAAATTAACACTATAAACCCTTTTGCCAAAGGCATCATAAATTTGAATTTCTTTTATTTGAGTATCAGAATGATGAATGTTTAAGATATTACTACAAGGATTAGGATAGAGCAGTAGCTCATTGTTATCAGTTTTATTTTCAACGGCTGAAAAATCGTAAGTTTTTGCAATATAATTTAATGGTGTCCCCAAGTTTTCTGTAAAATATCCACCTACAAAAAGACTATTTTCAAAAATAGCCATATCTATAACTGTACTATCAAAAAATCCAAAATCTTTTAATTCATCAGTTATTAAATTGTACTTAATTAAATGCGAAGACACGCCGTTAAACGTAGGGTATATAAAGTTACCTGCAATGAATAATTCAGAATTTGCACTGCTACTATTGTATAAGATTTTACTGATATAAACATCTAGTACATTGGAACTATACAGGGTAGAGTATTGTATTAGAGGTAATGTAACACCATTTAGATATTGCGTCAAACAAACTTCATTTGTGTTATTGCAACTGCCCCCAAAATATATGCTATTACCTATTACTTGAATTGTTTTAACAGTGTCTGGAATATCGTTAGATAGTATTTGATTCCAATTAGACGAATAATTCTCTTTCACAATAACATTATTAGTGACAATTGTATCGGTAATTACGTTATTTGAATATACAAAAACAGAGTCAAAATGACCAGCATAAATTCTGCCTAAATAAGAGGGTTTTATATCATATATTTCTCCTGATACTTCAGCCACAAGTTGCCAATTAGAGTTTTGATAATACCATAATTCTTGTCTATTAGGTTTAGATGAATGATTAAGTGCAATCTCTATATAACCACCATTAAATACTTTTGTTGCCGTAGCGCCTACCCTGTTAGGCACAGAAACATAATCCCATTGGTTATTAGAAAAAATGGCAAAAGGAAAAGTGTCTTGTACATTTAAAATTGTTCCGTAAGCCATAATATCAAAGTTTGTATTGTTTGAAATGCCATTTATTTTTCCCGACAATCCATTGCCCAAACAAGAAAATTGATTATTATCATATACCCCAATTTGTAAGCAGGGTAAATTGTTAATTGAACTAAAATCACCAGCAATAAGCAATTGATTAGTAGCCGGAATACGGTGTACAACTTTAACAGCATTATTAGTACCATCTAGTATTGGCTGAAAATTATTTTGAGGGTAGGCTGGTTGAATCCATTTCAGTTCTTCAACTAAAAAGCCATAATTAATGCCCCATTCAACTACTCCGTCAGTTGTGATATTTTTTATGTAGTCATAATTATGCTCTAATTTAATTTGTTGTGCTAATTTTTCGTTTCCAGACTGTTGCATTAAATAACCCACAGCACAATGTACATTTCTATGGTCAATAAAATATGGTTGTCTGTGGGGGTGATATAAATTTATTGGAAATATCTTGTTTTGAGCATATTCTAACAATGACAGTATTAATTTGTATCGTTCTGTTTTTTGTTTTTTTGTAAGGTTTTGAGGTGTACTTTTAACCAATTCATTACAAACCAATTTTAAGTGTAAGGCAATTCTTTCTTCATCAGAATCAAAAGCAATTTCACCTTTAGGACAAGCATTTTTATGATATTTCCATTCCTTATTTATAGTAAGTAAATGATTGTAGTAAGTAGCTTTGGTTTTATAATCTACAGCCTTTACAGCTATATGATTTGTTATAAACATAAAGCTAAAGAATAAATATAAAGTTTTCATATGTAGTAGTTTTCCTTGCAAGTTACAAAAAAAAAATGAATAATAGGATTTAAGGTGTTACTTCATACAAACAATTTTTAACCAACCCACTTTCAACTCTCAACTAACCCACTTTCAACTAAAAAAAAGCCCTCCTAAAATAGGAAGGCTTTGATTGAAAACTGTTGTTTTGCTTAGTAGCGGGGGCCAGACTCGAACTGACGACCTTCGGGTTATGAGCCCGACGAGCTACCACTGCTCCACCCCGCAATTTTTTATATGTTAGAATTTGTCCTTTGACAAATTTATTTTTTATATTTTAAGTAAAATACTTACCTTTTAATTGCGAGTGCAAAGATATAATTTGTTTCTTTGCAAAACAAATTTTTTTCAAAAAAAATGCAACATAAATCAGGATTTGTAAATATCATAGGTAGCCCTAACGTTGGAAAATCAACACTAATGAACAGATTAGTAGGTGAAAAGCTGTCAATTATTACCTCTAAAGCACAAACAACCAGACATAGAATTTTAGGTATTGTTAATGATGAAAATTATCAAATTGTATTTTCAGATACCCCAGGTGTATTAGACCCGCATTATAAATTGCACGAAAATATGATGAGTTTTGTAAATTCGGCCTTAAAAGATGCCGATATTATTTTACTTGTAACTGATATTTACGAAACCGGTATCAATCATGAAGCAACCTTAAAAAGAATACAAAAAACCACTATCCCTGTCATAGTACTTATCAATAAAATAGATCAAGGAACACCTGAAATTTTAAATGAAAAAGTACAATACTGGGCACAACAACTACCTAATGCTGAAATATTACCAATATCTGCCTTAGAAAACGTAAATGTTGATATACTTTGGAATAAAATTATTGACATTTTACCTGAAAATCCACCCTTTTATGATAAGGAAGAATTGACAGATAAGCCAATGCGCTTTTTTATCAGTGAAATGATTAGAGAAAAGATATTTTTACATTACAAAAAAGAGGTGCCTTATGCCACACAAGTTGTAGTAGAAGAATATTTTGAAGATGACAACATTATTAGAATAAGAGCCATTATATTTGTAGAGCGTCCCACTCAAAAAGGAATTATCATTGGACATAAAGGCAATAAAATTAAACAAGTGGGGATTGAAGCAAGAAAAGATATAGAAAAATTTGTAAACAAACACATTCATTTAGAACTGTTTGTTAAAGTTGATAAGGATTGGAGAGAAAACGAAAAAAAATTAGATAAATACGGATATTAAAAATGTCAAATATTGTAGCCATAGTAGGAAGACCAAATGTTGGAAAATCAACATTGTTTAACAGATTAACCAAAAGTAGAAGTGCCATAGTTGAGGAAATGAGCGGGGTAACGCGTGATAGAATTTATGGCTTGTCAGAATGGAATGGGGTAGAGTTTAGCGTAATTGATACAGGAGGTTATGTAAAAGGCTCTGATGATGTGTTTGAGGAAGAAATTAGAAAACAAGTAGAAATTGCCATAGATGAAGCTAACATCATTATTTTTATATCGGATGTAACTGTTGGTATTACTGATTTAGATGAAGCCGTAGCTGATTTATTAAGAAAAACTAAAAAACCCGTATTTGTTGTAGCCAATAAAGTTGATAATAATGCACGGGCAAATGATGCTTACGAGTTTTATAATTATGGATTAGGAGATGTTTATAACGTCTCGTCAATAAATGGTAGTGGAACAGGGGAGTTATTAGATGATTTAGTTAAAAAGTTTGAAAAAGAAGCAGACATTGAAGACGATAGCCATTTACCAAGAATATCAGTTGTGGGAAAACCAAACGTTGGAAAATCTTCTTTTGTAAACGCTATAACTGGTACAGAACGTAATATTGTTACAGATATTTCAGGAACAACAAGAGACGCTATTGATACCAAATTTAATTTGTTTGGATTTGACTTTAAATTAATTGACACAGCTGGCATACGTAAAAAAAATAAAGTTCATGAAGACGTTGAATTTTATTCAGTCATTCGTTCTATAAGGAGCATTGAAAATTCTGATGTGTGTATTTTTATGATTGATGCTACAGAAGGCCTTCAAAAGCAAGACTTAAATATCTTTTATGTTATAGAAAAAAATAAAAAAGGAGTAGTGGTTTTAGTAAATAAGTGGGATTTAATTGAAAACAAAGACCAACATTATACCAAGGAGTATGAGGATAAATTAAGACAAGATTTAGCCCCTTTTAATGATGTACCCATTATTTTTACCTCAACCATTACCAAACAAAGATTGCATAAAGCACTTGAAAAAACAATGGAAGTTTATGAAAATAGAATTCAAAAAATTCCAACCTCAGTACTAAATGATTTTATTCAAGATATAGTGGCTAAAAATCCACCACCAGCCATTAAAGGTAAGTATATTAAAATTAAATTTGTAACCCAATTGCCAACTCATGCACCTGCATTTGCTTTTTTTTGTAACTTGCCTCAATATGTTAAAGACCCTTACAAAAGATTTTTAGAAAATAAACTTAGACAAAGATTTAATTTTGAGGGTGTACCTATTAGAATTTTCTTCAGAAAAAAATAATAACTTTGTAACTGATGGATTATAAAGATATCATTAAGCAAATCAAAAAAAGAGAGTTTAAACCTATTTATTTTTTAAATGGAGAAGAGCCTTTTTATATTGATAGAATTGTTGATTTTATAGCCAACAATGTGCTTGATGAATCAGAAAGAGATTTTAATCAAACAGTATTGTACGCCAAAGATAGTCCACCAATAAGTGTAGTAGATGCAGCAAGCCGTTTGCCAATGATGTCCGATTACCAAGTGGTTATTGTTAAGGAGGCTCAAGAATACAAAACTGCAAGTCAGTGGGAAGTGTTTGAAAACTATTTTGAATCGCCCTCTAAACAAACCATTTTAGTATTTGCCTACAAGTATAAAAAGTTTGATAAACGTTCTAAAATCTATAAAATTTTAAAGAAAAAAGCCGTTATTTTTGAATCTGCTGGCGTTAAAGATTATCAATTAGATAAATGGATTAAAGATTATCTAAAAGATAAAAAATATCAAATAACTGATAAAGCAACAGCCTTATTGGCAGAATTTGTTGGTAATGATTTAAGTAGGTTAGCAAATGAGTTAGATAAACTATTTATTTTAGTTCCAAAGGAACAACAAATTACAGAAAAACATATTGAAGAAAATATTGGCATAAGTAAAGATTACAATGTGTTTGAGTTAGTTAATGCCGTTATGGAAAAAGACAGCCTTAAAGCATTAAAAATTGTAAACTATTTTGAAAAAAATCCAAAAGCTACACATATTACAATTGTTTTAGCAAATCTGCTAACCCTATACCAAAGGTTATTTAAAGCTCATTTCTTAAAAACAGATAATCCAGCTCAAGTAGCCTCTTTGTTAAAAATAGCTCCTTACCCTGCAAGGTTAATTGTTTCTAACAAAAGAAAACATCCCCCAAAAATTATTTCACGTAACTTTTCTTATTTACGAGAATATGATTTATTAGCTAAAGGTGTAGGCAGTGCAGGAACAGATCAAGTTCAATTGATGAAGGAGTTAATTTTTAAGATTTTACACTAATAAAATCTTCCTTTTTTTATCTTTGTAAAAGATAACCTAATAGCTAAAAAATGTTAAATTGTCTAAAAAAAGTTAGTTTGTGTAAGCTAAGTTACACTTTTTATTGTTTTATTGTGTTATTATTGTACAAACAAACTAACATTATGGCTAGAAAAAAAACAAAAGAGAAAGTAGAAAAAATCATAAATGAGATTAAAAATTCTACGCCTAAATTTAAGCTACAATTGGATAGTAAGACTATAATTACACTTAAAACAGAAGAACAACTTGAAAAGTGGATGTCACTTTATCCCAAAGCTAAATTAATTTCATAATAGTATTATTGAAACAAAAATACAAGCCGTTTGTAACTACAAACGGCTTTTTTGATTTTTAATCTATAAGTTGGCTAATGCTTTTTTCAATAAATTCAAAGTAACCAATGTTTTAAAATTCCGTATTTAAAAAATATATAAAATATAGGTGCTTGAAATTAAATTTATTAATACTACTTGCTTTTTTTTACGGTGTAAGTTGGGTAAAAGCCCAAACCATTGTAAAAGTACATGAAATTAGAGGAAGCATAGCACCCAAATCCATTGTTAGTAGTTCAACAGGGTTATTTGCTGCCCAAAATATGATGTACAAACATACCGTTACCATTTACAACTCATCAGGTGAATTATTGGCTACCATAAAAGATAATGTAAACTTAAAAGTGTATGGATATTCAGATTATAATGATGACACTTATCTTGGTGGACCTGTAGAAGCTTGTTTTAGTAATAAAGGAAAATTTTTATGGGTGTCTAATTATAGTATGATAGGAACAGAATTTATCAATGAAGGTTGTGATGCTTGTATGGGTAGCATTTATGACCCAAGTTTTGTTTATAAAATAAATACAACAACTTTTAAAATTGAAAATGTCATTAAAGTAGGTTCAGTACCAAAATATTTAGCCATTAATGAATTGATAGATATAATGGTAGTTTCAAATTGGACAAGTTCTGATGTTTCTATTATTGATTTAAGAACAGAAAAAGAAATTAAAAGGATAAAAGTAGGAAAACATCCAAGAGGTATTGTCATAACTAAAAATGGGCAATTTGCTTATGTTACTATTATGGGGAGTACAAAAATTGCAGTTATAAATCTTGAAACAAATCAGGTAAATTATATATATAATGTCGGTAAATCTCCTAGGCATTTAGTGTTAGATGAAAAAGAAGATTTTTTATATTGTTCAACCAATTCTGACAATCAATTGGTTAAAATAAATTTAAAAACTAAAAACATCATTAAATGCAAAACAAAAGCGGGACCTAGAACTATGATACTATCCGCTAATGATAAATATATTTATGTCGTGAATTATTTTTCTGATTCATTTCAAAAAATTGATGTAGAAACCATGCAAGTTATAGAAACCATAAAAACAGGACATCACCCAATAGGGATAACGATAAACAAACAAACTTCAGAGATATGGGTATCTTGTTATGAAGGTAAGATACAAATATTTAAAGATATAGAATTAGAACAACAACTGCAAAATTCAGAACTGTTAGCAGATGTTAAGCAAACTAAAATTAAACATATACCCACCTATGATGCTCAAAAATATTTAACCCATAAAAAACAAAAAAACACTGTGCAAAAAAAACAGTCAGCACATAAAAAATCATCAACAAATCAATCAGACAGTAAAATAGAAAATATATCAACTTCAAAAAATACAATAGCAAAAAACACCAATAATAACACTAATTCTAATTGTAAATATCACCTAATTATAGGCAGTTTTGGAGTTAAGTCAAACGCAGAACGATTAAAACAAAAAATGATAGAAAAAGGTTATCCTGCTCAACTTTTGCCATCATCTAATCAAAAGTTAACAATGGTTTCTATTCAATGTTTTGATACTCAGAATGAAGCGTTAAGTTCAAAATCAAAAATATTGCAAGATACACAACAAAAAGGGTGGGTGTATGCAGTTGACAAATAAAAAAAAGTCAAAAACCATTAGTTTTGCTCACAAACTTCTTTTAACTTATTTGCCATATAATTAAACAAATTAGTTAAAGGTTTAACAACCATCATTTTTAAAAAAGCATTGATTTCGCCCTCAAAATTTAAAAAGGCCTCTGTAGTATTATCATCAATTGTATTGAAAGTAACCACCAAGGTAAAAGGAAATGGTGTTTTGTCACCAGAAATAATATTGATTTGTGAGTGGGGTGTACTATCTTTTTTTACAAGGGGGATAACAGCAGCATTTTGAATTTTAAAAGAACATTGATTCTCATCAGATTGCCAATCACTTATTTTGTCTTGTGGTAATAATTGAATGATGTGATTAAAATCATTCATAAAATTAAAAACAAATTCTGCTGATTTGTTAATAATTACTCGGTTACTTTCTATTTTTGTTGATGCCATATTTATTATTTTTTCCAACTATCAGGAGACTTTCTCCAAGCAGTTAGTGATTCAACGTCCTCTTGTGTAATATAGTTTTGTTCAACTGCTTTTTCTATCAAATGGTCATAATCAGACAAAGTAAAAAACTTACAGTTGGCATTTTCAAAATTACGCTTAGCTTTCTCAAAACCATAAGTAAAAATAGCCCCCAAACCAATAATGTTTAACCCCCCCTTACGTAAAGCTTCAATTGCTTTTAAACTACTTCCACCAGTAGAAATTAAATCCTCAATAACGACTACATTTTGCCCTTCTTCATACCCTCCTTCAATCTGATTTTGCATTCCATGAGCTTTGGCAGAAGACCTAACATAAATAAAAGGTAACCCCATTTCTTCAGCAATTAATGCGCCTATGGCAATTCCACCCGTAGCAACTCCTACAATAACATCTGGTTTGCTGTATTGAGTATTTATACATTCTACAAAAGACTGTCTGATATAGGTTCTTATAGCAGGATATGATAAAATTTTTCGGTTATCGCAATAAATAGGAGACAACCAACCACTAGACCATTGAAACGGATTTGAAGGTTTTAACTTAACTGCCTTGATTTGTAACAAAAAATCTGCTACCTTTAACGCCTTATCTTTATCTAAAATCATAGAATGCAAATGTATAAAGTTTTTATTGAAAATAAAGCCGTAATTTTTAAAATTAATCCACAACTTAATAAGAAAAACCAGTTGTCTAAAAAACAAATTTGGAAAAAAATTAAGTGGATAACCAAAACCCAGTTAGATGGAATAGCTTTTGAAATTAAAAGTAAGGATGAATTTAAAGAAATTTTTAATAAATATAAATTCATTAAGGCTGCTGGTGGATTAGTTCAACGTAAAAATAAATTTTTATTTATTAAAAGAAACGGTGTGTGGGACATTCCTAAAGGTAAACTCGAAAAAGGAGAAAAGGTAAAGAAAGCCGCAATTAGAGAAATTGTTGAAGAATGTAATGTAAACCCTCCAAAAATTAAAGCACATTTACTTAACACTTACCATACTTACACAATGAATGGTAAAAAATATCTAAAAAAAACCTACTGGTTTTGGATGATGGCTAATCAAAAAGATAAAAAATTAAAACCCCAAACCGAAGAGGGCATTTCAAAGGTTAAATATGTTAAAGTAAAAAAGTTTGATAAAATTAAATCTAAGACTTACAAATCTATTGTTGAAGTTATAAATGTTTTAGAAAGTAGATTAGACAATATTAACTAAGCCTTAAATGTATTAATGTAGCTACACTCCCAATAAAAACGGTAAGCCCCAAAACTAATAAGGGAGCTAGAGATATAAAGTCACTTCCGTTAAAAAACCAAATAACAATAGCTACTACAAGTGAATACATCACTTCCAACATGATAATGTGTTTAATTGGTATTTTATATTTTCGCTTGCGTTTCATTTAAGTTTATATCAATAAACAATCTATATTACGTGTTAATAATTAGTAAGTTACAAATAATGGAGCAATATTTTAATCAAAAAATTTGTTTAATTCAAAATATATTTAGATATTTGCCTAAATAACTAAATGATATGAATGCCATTTTTAAAGCATTAAATGATGAAACCAGACGTAGAATTATTGAACTCTTGCGTGAAAAAGATATGAATGCGGGTGAGATTGCGAATGAGTTTAATATTTCTAAGCCTAGTATCTCACATCATTTGGATATTTTAAAACGAGCTGATTTAATCATAAGTGAAAAAAAAGGACAGTATATCAATTACGCTTTAAATACTACCATTATTGAAGATTTATTAAACTGGATATTAACAATAAAAAAATAAAAATTATGAAATTTGAATTAAAAAAAGAATTACCATTGATGTTCATTGTAGCATTACCATTTATGTATATGTATTTTATATGGAATGAATTAGCAGATAAAGTGCCTTTACATTGGAATTATAAAGGTGAAGTTGACCGTTACGGAAGTAAATATGAATTGATTTTAATACCGTTTTTATTACCATTTTTAATATATGTATTGTTTTTGATTATACCACTAATTGACCCAAAAGGTAAAATTGAAAAAATGGGAAAAAAATTTTATAGTTTAAAATTTATTTTGACCACAGGAATGTCAATACTTGCAATATACATTATTTATTCAAGTAAAGTAGAAAAAATAGCCAATCCTAATATGATTATTTTAGGAGTAGGGGCATTGTATCTTATTTTAGGAAACTATTTTAAAACCATTAAACCTAATTATTTTATTGGCATAAAAACACCTTGGACACTAGAAAATGAAACTGTTTGGAATGAAACTCATAAATTATCTGGTAAAATGTGGTTTGTTGGGGGATTATTAGTTATAATTTTGGCTTTAATTTTAAACCAAAAATTATTGTATCAAGTTTTTATAGGTATCACCATTTTTATTACATTAGTACCTATTGTTTATTCTTACATAAGGTATAAAAAATATAAAACCCAATAAATAATTCACTATATTTGTCATCAAATTTTTAGATTGACAACCAATAAAAAAATATATTTTGCTTCAGATTTTCACTTGGGAGTACCCAGTTATGAAAAAAGTTTAGAACGTGAAAAAAAAATAATTGCTTGGCTAGAGCAAATCGAAAAAGATGCAGAAGAAATTTTTCTACTAGGTGACGTTTTTGATTTTTGGTTTGAATACAAACGTGCTATTCCTAAGGGATTTGTCAGACTACAAGGTAAAATTGCCAATTTAACTGATAAAGGTATTAAAGTCCATTGGTTTTTAGGTAATCACGATATGTGGATATTTGATTATATCCCAAAAGAATTAGGTGTAGAGCTTCATCAGTCCGAAATTGAAAGAAAGTTTAATAACCAATTATTTTTTATAGGCCACGGAGACGGGTTAGGACCTGGAGATAAAGGATATAAGTTTATTAAAAAAATATTTCGCTCTAAAATTAGTCAATGGTTTTTTGCCCGACTTCATCCTAACTTTGGAGTTGGTATTGCCAACTTTTGGTCGCATAAAAGTAGAAAACATACTGCCGATAATGATGCTAAATTTTATGGTGAAGATAAAGAAATGCTAATTCAATACTGTAAACAAAAGGTTAAAGAAAAACCTTATCATTTTTTTGTATTTGGTCACCGCCATTACCCTATTGATTTTAAAATAAATGAATCTTCACGCTACATAAATACTGGTGATTGGATTTCATATTTTACCTATGCCGTTTTTGATGGCGAAAATATGGAACTCAAAACATTTAAAGGGTAAAAAATTGTGTATGCACATTGTGCAAAAAAATGATTAGGAGTTTCTTTGAACTTATCAAAGGTCTATAAATTAAATGTTTTTTCTACCGTTTTATCAATGTCTTTTAAAAATTGTTTAAAGAGTTTATCCATCTCTTTTTGATGTTTTAAATAAATTGGTAAAGTGTCGTGTAAATTGTTGTTAAAATGTAGTTTTAAACTAAATTTATACAGGGTCAAGTCAATACCGTCTATAGATTGATACCTGTTTAACCAATCCTTTTGTTTCATTTTTATAAACATTGTTTTAAATTCCTCTGGAAAATAAATAATATCTTTATCTGTTTGCTTATATATTTTTTTTATAAACCGCGCCTGATTTTTTGTGGTAAATTTTTTCCATTTTTTACCTAAGTAATGGTCAATTAATAAATCGGTAGCAATGTACGAAATTCGTTTAATACCATTGTCTTGTAAAATATGTGCTGCCTCTTGGACTGCTTTATGGTTATCTGTGTACGAATCTATAAACCTATGAATTTCTACCCCTTTAATAATATGCTTTGGTGTTTCTTTAAATAAATCTAAGTCACCTTTAAAAAAATCTCCACCTAAATTGCCTGATAAAAGTGTTTTGTCGTGTCTTGTTAAAAAACAATGTCCCAAAAAATTCATGCCTATCTAATTTGACTCCAAAGTTAAGATTAACTTTAAACTACCTACGTTAAAAATATCATAATTTGAAGAAGTTGATAAAACACGTTTGTTATTTTTTAGTTTAAAGTATAGTGGTGGTTGTTTTTCTACTGTTTTAAACCCAATACGCTCAAATTTTGAACCATTGCTCCAATCTAAATCTACATAAGTCATTAAACTATCAATTGAATGTTGTACCGAAAATGTTTTTATGAGTTTGCTTAAGCCGCCATTAATGTGATAATTATTTTTGGTGCAAAATCGTAGTAATTCGGCAGAGTACGTTCCATCTCTAAACTTTCTTTTTTTTGCAAACACACCCAGGGCAATTAGTTCATCATCTAAATATAGACCAATTCGTTTGTAGGCCGTTAATGGTATCATTAAATGTGTGTTGAGTTGAAAATCAATAGCTGTAGATTTTTCAACGTATTTTATTGAAGTTTTTCGGGCATGTATTTTTTGTGATTTCCCTAATAAATGAAACAGCTTTGATTTAATAATTTTAGGTTTTAATTCCCACAAATCCCACCAAATAAATATGAGTAGTTTGTTAAACTCTGTTTGATGTTTTTGCCTTAATGCTAATAGTTCTTCAACAGTTATTTCATCATTTTTATCAATAAAATAAATACTAAAAGGCACACTATTGAGTAAGATAATGTGTTGATTAACCTCACAAGAAATGCTTTCAAGTTTTAAGTATTCCACAAGAGATTGAGTAGGCATTATTGGTTAATCTTTTATAAGATTATAAAAATAAAAACGCCAAAACATTGACGCTTTTACTCTAAAATTTTAAATATGGATAGCTATTTTACCTGTTGCATCTAAAGCGGCTTCTTTAATTGCTTCTGTAAACGTTGGGTGAGGATGACAAATTCTTGCAATGTCCTCAGCACTGGCTCTATATTCCATAGCGATTACAGCCTCCATAATCATATCAGCAGCTCTTGCACCTATCATATGAACACCTAAAACTTCATCTGTTTCGGCATCTGCTAATATTTTAACAAATCCCATTAAATCCATACTGGCTCTTGAACGTCCTAACGCTTTCATAGGAAAAGAACCAACTTTATAGTTTACACCTTCTGCTTTTAGTTCTTCTTCTGTTTTACCTACTGCAGCTACTTCTGGCCAAGTGTAAACTACACCAGGTATAAGGTTGTAATTAAAGTGTGGTTTTTGACCTGCTAATAATTCGGCAACAAACACCCCTTCCTCACTAGCTTTGTGAGCTAACATAGGACCTTTTACTACATCTCCTATGGCATAAACATTAGAAACTTTGGTTTGCAACTGATGATTTGTTTCAATCATTCCACGTTTATCTGTTTCTATGCCTATGTTTTCTAAACCTAATCCTGTGGTATAAGGTTTGCGTCCTACAGCAACTAGGCAGTAATCTGCTTCAAATGTTACTTCCTCTTTCTTTTTATTAAGCGCAGTAACTTTTACACCTTTACCTGTATTTTCTACGTTTTTAACCTGTGTTTGTAAATGGAATTTAAACCCTTCTTTTTTCAAAACTTTAGTTAATTCTTTCCCTAATGCTTTATCCATAGTTGGAATAATTGAGCTAGCAAATTCTAATACTTCAACCTTGCATCCTAAACGCGCGTAAACACTCCCTAACTCCAAACCAATCACCCCGCCACCAATCACTATCATCTTGTTTGGAACTTCTTTTAACTCTAAAGCTTCTGTTGAGGTAATAATTCTTTTTTTGTCTGGCACCATACCCGGAAAAAAATTAGGTTTTGAACCAGTTGCAATAACCACGTAAGTGGTTTCTAAAATAGTGTCTTTTCCATCTGCATCTGTTACTTTAATGTGTGTGTTGTCCACAAAAGAACCCAAACCTTGATGTACTTCTATTTTATTTTTATCCATTAAATACTTTATGCCATCACATGTTTGCGAAACCACCTGAGCCTTTCGCTCAATCATTTTGGCCATATCTACTTTTAAGTTATCTATAGAGATGCCGTGTTTTAAAAAGTTATGTGCGGCTTCATGATAATGCTCTGACGAGTCTAATAATGCCTTGGAAGGGATACAACCAACATTTAAACAGGTACCACCTAGTGTATTATACTTTTCTATCAAAGCAGTTTTAAAGCCTAGTTGAGCAAATCTTATAGCACTAACATACCCACCTGGTCCTGAACCAATAATTACAACATCATACTTCATAATTCTTTTTGTGTTTTTTTATTAACCACTATTGTTGTGGTGCTTTGCAAATGTAAATAGATTTTTATTTATTTGACTCTAAAATCAACATAAAATGAAATTTTAACCACATCACCTACGCCCTTTTCGTGAGGCATACCATATTGTGTACGGTCAAACTCAAAACTGCCACTTACACCAATTAAATTTTGTTTATTTTCTTGCGTTTTACCCAAAATATCAAATGGAAAATTTAGTGTTTTAGTGGTTTCTAGTAAATTTAATTTTCCATAAGCCATCATCTGATGATTTTGTGGAATAAGTGAATCTGACTCATAGGTAATTAAAGGGAATTTTTGACTGTTAAAAAACTCATCACTTACTAAAGATTCATCTCGCATACTATTATCTGTAAAAATGGAATTGCTTTTTATCTTAACACTTAAAACTGATGCTTTTCTATTATGTTTAACCTCTAAATTAACACTAACATCATCAAATCTGCCGGTTGTTTTTTTTAAACCGTCAATATTAAATAAGAGTTCCAAATTATCATTATTAGCATGTGATACTGTATAATTACCCTCATCAAATAATTTTAAGGTAAAAAATGTTTTGTTTACATCAGCAGAATCTGTTGTAGTGGTATAATTTGTTTTTTTTATTTCACTTTTAACCTCTCCCCAATTCCAATCCATTACAAAAATAAAAATGCCCAAAAATACACACAATCCAAGTAAAGAAATAACAATTTTCTTTTTCATTATTTTTGATTAAAGATACAGCAAAGATAAAAAAAATTAGGTTATAATACCCTAAATTGTGTTAAACAGACAAAGGGATAAAATCTATCAAATAATCTTTTCGGTTAAGATATTTGGAATAACGTTGATATGATGAGCTTGGATAATAGATATACAAGCAAGTTCCCCCTTTAATCATATTAATAACTCTTTTTGTGTACTCGTAAGGTAGGGCAGGACAACCAAATGAACGCCCTAATCTACCATATTTGTGAATATACTCATAAGAGGCATACTTTGCACCGTGTATTACAATTCCTCTACTACTTGCATGGTTATTTGTATGTTCTTTACCATCTATACGTAAAGCTAAATCATATTTTTTACTGGTATAGGTTGAGGTAGTTACATAAAAACCAATGCTAGACTGATGAGATTCATCTTTATTTGAAAACTTTGTAGCATATAAACCTCCAGAATTTTGACCGTGAGCCACAACCGTACTAAACACTAACTCTTGCGCACATGCATCAAAAATGTATAACCGCTCCTCTGTTGAGGGCTTAGAAAAATCTATAATGGTTAAATAACGGTCATGTTTAATCTCATTGCGTTTAAGCATATTTAAGTAGCCAATAACACCTTGTTTAAAAGGTTCAAAACTTAAAGTAGAATCATTAGCTTTTTGATATAAACTTTGAATATATGTATTGAAACTATTTTTGGCTTTACTGTATATCGTATCAATCTCCAATAAATCCATTGGAGCACTTCCTTTAACCATATTACCCATTGCGCGACTATTCACAACAAATAATAAAAACACAGCCAAAAAATATATTTTTTTGGTTTTACTTGCACTCATAGTGCACAAAATTACGAAAAATACAGTACTTTTGTTTCAATTTTTTTAGTAAAAGTCTAATATTTAGACAAAAACAAGTATAATCTCCATTAAAACCGAATAAAATTAAGATGAGTTTTGAAACTGAAATAGAGAAAAGAAGAACATTTGCCATTATATCTCACCCAGATGCAGGAAAAACAACTTTAACAGAAAAATTACTACTGTTTGGTGGTGCGATTCAAACAGCTGGGGCGGTAAAAAGTAATAAAATTAAAAAAACAGCCACCTCAGATTTTATGGAGATTGAAAAACAAAGAGGAATTTCAGTAGCTACGTCTGTCATGGCGTTTAAATATAATGGCAAACAAATTAACATTTTAGATACGCCCGGCCATAAAGATTTTGCGGAAGACACATACAGAACTTTAACTGCCGTGGACAGTGTTATTTTGATTATTGATTGTGCCAGCGGGGTTGAGGAACAAACACGTAAATTAATGGAAGTGTGTAGAATGAGACAAACACCTGTTATTGTGTTTATCAATAAAATGGATAGAGAAGGACGTGATGCTTTTGATTTGTTAGATGAGTTAGAAAATGAATTAAAAATTAAGGTACGACCTTTATCTTGGCCTATTGGTATAGGACATACATTTCAAGGGGTTTATACCATTTTTAACAAAGAACTTAATTTATTTTCAGCCAATAAAACAAATATCAGTGATGATATTATTAACATAGATGATGTAAACGCACCACTAGTGGATGAAATGATTGGAGAAGAGGCAGCAACTACTTTACGTGAAGAGCTTGAATTGGTTGAGGGTGTTTATGATGAGTTTAAAGTGGAGGACTATTTAGATGGTAATGTAGCACCTGTATTTTTTGGCTCTGCCATTAATAACTTTGGTGTAAAAGAACTGTTAGAAGCATTTTTAGAAATTTCGCCTTCACCAATTGGAAGAGAATCAAACATTGGGTTTATTGAACCAAATAATGATAAATTTTCGGGGTTTGTATTTAAAATACATGCTAACTTAGACCCTAAGCATAGAGATAGAATTGCTTTTTTACGTATTGTATCTGGAAAGTTTGAACGTAACAAATTTTATAACCATTCACGCATTGATAAAAAAATAAAGTTTGCCAATCCTACTTCATTTATGGCACAAGATAAAAGTATAATTGATGAAGCCTACCCTGGTGATGTAATAGGGTTATATGATACGGGTACGTTTAAAATTGGCGACAGTTTGAGCGAAGGCGTTAAGCTACAGTATAAAGGTATTCCTAGTTTTTCTCCCGAAATTTTTATGGAATTAGAAAACAAAGACCCAATGAAAGCCAAACAGCTTGACAAAGGCATCAAACAACTTACAGATGAAGGCGTTGCTCAGTTATTTATACAACAGCCAGGTAACCGTAAAATTGTAGGAACCGTTGGACAACTCCAATTTGAGGTAATTCAATACCGTTTAGAGCACGAATATGGTGCTAAATGTAGCTTTACCCCAAAACGCTATTTTAAAGCCTGTTGGATGACAACCCATAATGAAGAGCAATTGAACAAATTTATTAGAGCTAAAACACAACACATTGCTAAAGATAAAGATGACAATTATGTGTTTTTGGCTGAAACCCCTTTCTTACTCCAAATGGCACAACAAGATTATCCAGACATTACTTTCCATTTTACAAGTGATTTTAAAATAAAAACTAAGGCATAAGTATTTTAAAATTGTCAATTTATAATGTAAAGATTTAAGCAAAACGAACCACTAAACGCCATGGTGTCTATAGGTGGTGCACCATTTGTCCAAGGGTAAGAGTGCGCAAAACCTTGAAAACTACCAGCAACAGGGGAATACGTGCCGTCGGTTTCATTCAAATTGCTTTCTGTAATGTTAAAAGTTACTTCCGAAACATAAGCAGAAATAGTATCTACGTCTATTTCAAAAAAATCAAAATACAATGTGTCTGACGAAAAAGAAATTGTACCAACATCTAAAACAGCTGGTAAACCGGCTTCAATACTCATAAACTTATTAAATTGGTCTTTGGCGTAAATAATAAAATCGCTTGTATTGGCATTGTACCAGTTGTATAAAATTGTAAAATGGGTACTGCTATCAACAATCATTTCGTAATTTGTGCCTTTAATGTTGATGTTAAAAAAACCACTATATAAAGCACATGCTGGTGGTGTGTTTTGTTCGGTTGGTGTATTGTTAGAAACCTCTTCTTTTTTACAAGAAATAGTGACTAATGTTATACATATTAAAGTTACTTTCAATATTTTTTTCATAATTTCCCTTTTTATTAATACTCTATTAAATAGGTTAAAGAATCTCCCTCGTTTAAGGTAAAAGTACCTGTACCTGTGGTTGTGCCACTTGGCCT
>DQTE01000331.1 GCA_015662905.1 Crocinitomix sp.
AAAATTATAATTTACGGCTTTACCCTTGTTGAAATCCTGAAGGATATAAAAGAGAAACTTTTAAAAAGTTTTCCACGAACAATCAGTCTGAAAAAGATTATAATTCTCTTGAATCCCACAAAGAGCATATTTTGAATTTTATAAAAAGGCTAAAGGAACTTTTTAGTATTTATGAAGACGTGGGATTTTACGCTGCTTTTTAAGTTTTAAAAACCCCATTTACCTAATATTATTGTGAAGTAATTATCTCCGCAACTTTTATTGGATCTTTCACATTTTGATAAATTTTTGTTATCGGATCTAATTTGGCATTATGATAATAAATAGCATCTTGAATAATATCTTCAATAAGGTTAATAGAAAAAAGGGCAAATCTTGTCTCTTCCAATGGACTTTCTTTAATGGAAGACTTATAAAGTCCCTCTTTATTATCGTAGTAGGAGTTAATCAAGCTTATTAATTTTTTTATTTTCTCCTCTAGTTCTTTCAATCCATTTGATTCCATTTGACCAGGGGGAATTTTAGCATAAAGAAAATCAAGTGAATAAGTTAACATTGCAATATCTCTTAATGGTAATTTCTCGTTTACATAACTCAAAATATAAACCAACCATAACTTTATATTCTCCGGAATTTTATCAAGATGATCTAATATGAAACACACCTTGAAAAATTCTTCTAAAGTTTTGGGGGTGATTTTTACCAACTTTCCTTCATCAATTACTTTTTGTAATTCTTTAGATAACTTATCTTCCCATATTGAGATTAGATGATGCTGGAAATCTAAAATTGTTATCTTAGCATCTATGGTTTTAAAAAAGGGTTTTAAAGACTCATCTTTTTTTAGTATTTTTTCAAAATCTTCTTTTGGAACACGATATGCTTGCCGACTTCCCCAAGCAGGCACTACACCAATTTTCCCATGTTCTACTATCCATTCGGGAGTAATGAAAGCATACCTTAATGAATTTTTGAGAATATAGAGAAAAATTTTATTTTCGTGAGGAATTCTCTCATCTTTGGTTTTCTTTGAAACTTTTGAAAGTTTAAAATCAAAAAATTGCAAATCTTCTTTATTGGCATATTGAAATTCTATAAATAATTTTTTCTTATTGTTTATATGGGCAACAAAATCGGGCTCTCTTGTTACTCCCCCTTCTCTTAAAAACCATAAAAATTTATCTCCCCCATATTTCTCAACAAATATATTCTTTTTTTCCAACTTTTCTTTTAACTTGTCCTCAAGCCACTCTTTTATCTCCAACTCTGCTATAGCCTTCTTTTTCATATCTTTTCTATATTCAATATAGGTTCTTGCTTTTATATCACTTGATTGTGCATATACTAACTTTGCGTTTTTTTTCTTGCTCATATCTCACCTCATAATAATTTTTGCTGAAAATTTTTGATTTTTCTTATAGCTTCTTTGGCAAGCTCTGGGTTTATTTCATACCCTATCCCATTTCTTTTTAAATCTCTTGCTACCAATAAAGTAGTTCCTGAACCTAAAAAAGGATCAAGTACAATTTCACCAACAAAGCTGTAAGCCTTTATTAATCTATATGGTAATTCATAAGGAAACGGCGCGGGATGATCTCTATTGTCTCCACTTCCTTCTGGTTTCATAAGCCACACATCCGCTTTTTTAATCTCTATCCAAAAATCCTTCTCAAGTTTAGATGCTTCTTTTTGTTCTCCTGTCAAATGCCCATATTTTTTATAGTTCTTAGATGCCGGTTTCTCAAATTCTAATATAAATTCATGAGAATAATTTATAAGTATACCCCCAGGATATGGAAATGATCCAAAATGTGCCCTTACAGAATTTGTCTTATGCCATATAATTTCTCGCTTGAAAGTAAAACCAATATTTTCACAAATATCAATAGTTTTACCAACAATGTTTAAGCTCTTAAATCCATGTTTTGTTCTTATAGGCAAATTCATGATATTTATAAAAGCCTTCCTTCCAGGTTGTAAAACTCTAAAAACTTCTTTCCAAACTTTTCCTATCTCATTAAACCATTCGTCTAAGTCATGTATGTTTCCTAAGTCTCCTTTAATCGGCTTTTTTGAATAAAGTTTAGCATCAAAATAAGGAGGGGAGGTAATCATTAAATGAACTGAATTATCTTCTATCTCTTTCATATCTCTTGCATCCTCCACATAAACTGTTTGTGTGGTTCCATTGATTGATATGATATTTTCCGTTTTAATTGATATTTTTGAGTCAGCAAATAATGTAAACTTTGAATCACGGATGTAATCTTCTATCTCTTTTACATCTCTTAAATCAAACCTATACTGTCCACTTGCAGATCTAAAACCCTTAAGCATTCCTGATTTTAATAAATTATGAACCTGTCTTACGGTAATTCCTAAATATTTAGCAACCTCGATTGCAGACAAATATGTTCTTTCTTTATAGTCATTCATAATTTTGTTCTCCTATTTTGCTCTTTTACCTTCACAGTAAGAATTTTGCTTTCTCTTGCCATTTTATAAAGAATATATTTTTTTCTATTTTTAAATATTTTCGATCTACTAAAAGTCATTATAAGAAAATTACCTTCCTTTATAGACTTAACTCCTTTTAACCTGCCAGAGTTTATCATTGTTTAACATTATATAATAAGAAAATTAAAAAGTCAAATTCATTTTCAAAAATATTTCTTTCTTAGCGGGTGGGGGGGTAAGTGAATTGTTGGTTTA
>DQTE01000156.1 GCA_015662905.1 Crocinitomix sp.
GAAACCAGAAAAGATAACATTATTCTATCGTCAAGAAAAAAGTGATAAAGTTTATAAAGCATCTTTAGAAGAGAAAGAAAACGGCTTTATAGTCAATTTTGCTTACGGAAGGCGTGGCGCAACATTAAGAACAGGTACAAAAACACAAAGTCCTGTCACTTATGAAAAAGCAAAAAAAATCTACGATAAATTAGTAGTTTCAAAATCGGCAAAAGGCTATATTCCTGATCAAGATAATTCTGATTATGTTTATGAAAGTGATAAAGAGCAAACGGGCATTCATTGTCAGTTATTAAATCCTATTGATAAAGATGAAGTTACAAAATTAATTGCAGATGATAATTGGTGGATGCAAGAAAAGAAAGATGGTAAAAGGATGCTTTTTAAAACAACAAAAACAGAAGGGCAAACTAAGGTTATTGCAATTAATAGAAAAGGATTTTTAGTTGGTGCAAAAATTAGTACTGCTATTCAAATTGCTATAAATACTGCTAAACTTAGCAATATTATTATTGATGGAGAAGCAATAGATGATACACTTTATGTTTTTGATATGTTATCTGATGAAAAAAACTATGCAGAACGATATAAGGAGTTAAAGTCCGTAGTAAAGATAATTAATAGCGAACATATTCAATTGGTTGAAATAGCCAAAAACCAAGCACAAAAACAAGCTTTATATGATAAATTATATCAAGAAAATGCAGAAGGCGTTGTGTTTAAAAAACACGATTCCAAATACCAAGCAGGAAGACCAAATTCTGGTGGTAATCAAGTAAAGTTTAAGTTTTACGATACAGTATCGGTAATTGTGCAAAAAATAAATGATAAACGTAGTGTTGGTATGGCATTATTAGAGAATGGCAAAGAGGTTTTTGTTGGCAATGTAACCATATCTGTAAATAAAGAAATTCCTAAAAAAGGAGATATTATAGAAGTTCGATATTTATACGCTTACAAAGGTGGCAGTTTATACCAACCCACTTTTTTAAATGTAAGAACAGATATTGATAAAGAAGAATGTATGCTTTCGCAATTAAAATATAAACCAGAATAGATAATTTAGTTGTTTTTTTTTGATAAATAATTCAATTATCAATTAAAACTAAGCACTTATTAATTCGACATACAATAAACCAAAAAAAAAATTGTATTATTGATTTAAATATAAATAATTAAAATATGGCAAGAGATCTAAAACTTTCTTTTAACGGCATTAATTATGCTTTAGGAATTACAAAAGTGGACAGAAAAAAACTGTATGGCTATACAGTTGTAGATGTAAAAGACGATAACGGTTCTAAATGTGGGCTTGCAACAATAACCGATGACGGAAAATACATTCTCTCAAAAGGATGTGTTGGCTACACAACACTTAATCAAAAAAACGAATATGTGGCAACTAGCAGTGTTAAAATGTTAGATGTTGATGGCAATGCTATCGAAAAAATACCATCTTCATTTGATGCTGATAAAATCGAGTTAGAAAAAGCATCTTTAGACGATTATTTAAAACTACACGTAAAATCAGTTTACGAACTAAATTCAGAAACAGAAGAAGTAGATATTAAATCTTTAGTTGAATTACTAAAAGCAGAAAAAGTAATGTCTTTTAAGTTTAATTACCGAACTGATTACGATGATGATGACGCTTTTTTACTACAAAGTAATGATACCATTTTTATGGTTACTGGCACCATTAGCCCATTCGAATTTATAGGCTTAGAAAAAGTAATTGAAGAAGTTAGTGAAGAAGAGGAAGATGATGATGATTTCGATTTCGGAATGTTATAATCCGCATTCACAATTCAATATTTATAATTAAAATAAAATAAATGAGTTTAAGAAAAATACACATATCAAACAGTAAGGCAAGAAACACCTTAATTAATTTTAAAGGCTTCACTCCTACTTCAAAGGCAATAAAAGTTGATCAAAACAACAAGCCTGTTTTTAGTAAAAAAATTATAAAAGGTATTGCAAATACTTCTTTTGAAGGATTAGAAAAACAATATGATAATTTAGATATTATGGCAGAAGCCTTAATTGAAGGTGATCCTGAAATAAATTTAGAAGTTACTGGTCAGTTTTTAGGTCAAAGCCCAAAAGTCTACATAAATGAAGATTTAAATGTGGTTTATCGTGTTAATAAAATAGAAAAAGTTTTCAATCCAAAAGGAGAATTTCAAGAAGAACGAAATTTAAAACATCAACAAGCAAATATTACTGATGAGACACCATTAAAATGGTCAGGTAAATTTTTTCCGATAGAAAAATCATTTAATAAATTTGTATTTGTAAGAACTTATCAATTATTTCACGATAGTGGTTTAACTTTTGATTTTCTTTATAATATGTCAAAAGAGTTAGAAGATAAAAAAAGTTTCTTACTACTTGGTAGCGGTTCAAAAGGAACTGGTCCTGCAATTTTTCAAGAAAACGGACAATCATTTAGAATATTTTTAGAAGGTAGAACAAAAGGCAATGACTATATGTTATTAATGCACTTATCTAATTTAGAATTTAAATCATTAAACAATGAATAACAATTTTGTAAACAAAGCAATTAACTATAAAAAATTTATTGCATCTCGATATGTTGCTATCGAATCTCAAATGATTCCTACTAAATTAGCACAATTTAAACAGTTCTTGGTTTCTTTAAAATATGATGGTCATTTTTACGCACTATCCTATGAAAATGAAGAAATTACACTAATCAATAGAAATGGTAAAATTTTAAATGAAATTCACATTCATAAGGATGCTGCCAAACTTTTTAAAGAAAAAGGAATTAAAAAAATATTCCTTGCAGGCGAATTGTATGTAGATGATAACAACAGCGAACGCACAAGACAATTTAATGTGACTTCTGCTATTGTAGATGGCGGAAAAAACTTAAAATTTGCGGCTTTTGATTTGATGGAGTTAGAAGATGAATTATTTAAAGACAAATCAGTTTTTGAAAAATATGATAAACTAAAAACAATTTTACCAAATGATGGAAATATACATTTGGTAGAACACATAACAACCGAAAGTAAAACTGAAATAGCAGAATACTTTAAAGAAAAAGTTACGCTTGGTAATTTAGAAGGCTTGGTTGTAAAAAATGAAGGGTTTACCATTTTTAAAGTAAAACCAAAATTCACTTTTGACGCTGTAATTGTTGGTTTTGCAAGTAGTGATGGCGATAGATCTGACTTATTAAGAGACTTCCTGTTAGCCTTTAGAAAAGATGATGGTTCGTATCAAATATTTGCACATTTAAGCCATGGTTTTACAGACGATCAACGTAGAGAACTACTGGCAGAATATAAAAACAAAGTAGTAAAATCTGATTATTTAGAAGTTGCCAGAAACCGATTAGGATTTCAAATGGTTGCACCAGAAACGGTAGTTGAGTTTTCTTGTATTGACGTTATAAATCAAGATAGTAAAGGTAATATTTTAAAAATGAATTTATCTTATGAAGAAAAAACAGGTTATTCTGCTAATTTTAAACAGCCAACTGTTTCGGTAACAATACCTCTATTTATTAGATTTAGAGAAGATAAAAAAGCAACCGTTGAAGATGTTAATTTTAAACAGATATTAGAAATAATGGCTTTTGATGATTTAGATACTAAAAATCAAGGGCAAGATTTACCAAAATCCGAAATCATTAAAAGAGCAGTTTACACTAAAGAAAGTAGAGGTTCTAAAATGATTAGAAAATTTGTAATATTAAAAACCAATAAAGAAGAATTGGATAATTACCCTGCTTATGTTTTTCATTATACCGATTTTAGTTCGGGCAGAAAAGCCCCTTTAAAAAAAGATGTAAAAGTTACCGATAGTGAAGCACAAGTTAATGAAATTTATGATAAATTTTTATTCAAAAATATAAAAAAAGGTTGGGAACAAGTGTAAATAAACATATTTTGCAAGATGATAAAAAACGAATAAAATTTTTAGGGCATCATAATATCATCTTCCATTAAATGTAAAGCTTTATATAATGCTAGATATATTAAAGAAAGAGTCAGAATATTTTATGAGTATTATAAAACCAATGATTAGTTTAGAGAAGAAAAAAGAGTTTGACCAAGATGTCCTGTCCAACCGTCTAAACAGAATACCTTAAATAAATAATTTAACACTAAGTTTAAACGATTATTTATGTTTTCTTACCAATTTTGAATGTACCATCAATTTTAAATTTTAATAACTTACCAATCAAAATGAAAAATAAATTTAACTATACAGAATTCGCATCAGAAATATCTGAAAAATACAGTAAACAATTCAAAAAATACGAACCAATTTTTAAACTGCTTTATATTTGGCAAGAAGATTGGCATTTATACGATATACTTACTTTTCACGACACACAATTTTACAAATTAGAAGAAGAAGATAGTTTTTTAAAATATTGGGATGTGGATTTAAGAACCCATTTTGAGGATAGATTTGTAGCATTTGCCTACGATGGCGGTGGCGGACACTTTTGCTTTTGGCTGTATCCAGATTTGGTTGGTGAACCGCCAATTGTGTTTTTAGATGGTCACGGAGAACAAGAATTTTTAGCAAGTAATCTTGCTGATTTTGTAAATAGAATGATTAATGAACTTGACTTTTGTGGTGGTTGGATTAGTAAAGGTAA
>DQTE01000088.1 GCA_015662905.1 Crocinitomix sp.
CCCACTCTTGTAAACCTGCTATTGTATTTTTTACATTAGGGTACATTCTCACAGCCATGATATAATTAAGTTTTTCACTTTCTAAATAACTCATTTTATCATTCAAACTAAAATAACTTTTTTACATCAATGACAGTCATCATTAAAAGGGTGTTATCTTTACCAAACTACAATAACATACTATTTCTAAAAGTATTAGCCGAAAAAAACAAAGTAAATTCAAATATATCCTACTAACCAATAGGTTAAGTAACCAATCCACTCATGAATTAGCTTATTCCAATCATTTAAAACCGACTCATTAGGAATGAAATATTGGTCAAAATAATACCCTCTATTTTTCCCTGTATAATGGTCGGTAGAAAAAACACCGAAATTTTTAAAGCCTACTTTTTCAAAGCAAGCTTTTGAACGTTTCATGTGCAAAGCTGAGGTTACTAACAAAACCTTTTCTTGTTTGGGTGTTTGATCTAAAATCTTTTTTGTTTCTATCGCATTTTGATAGGTGTTTTTAGATTTAGACTCTACTATAATATCATTCTCAGGAATACATTCATCTATTAAAATTTGTTTGAATTGTTCTGCCTCTCTTAAACCTTTATCAACTAAAAATCCACTGTCACCAGATATTAATATTTTATCTACTTTACCTAAATGATACAAATGGATTGCCTGCCAAATTCTATCCCCACCCCTTCTAATACTTATTCTTTCTAAATCTGTATTATATTCTGCCATCCCCCCTAAAACAACCGCTACATCATATTTACCTACCTCTTTAATAGGCGTCCCTTTATCTTCCCACAACCTTGTAAACTCTAAAAAAATAACATTATTAGTAAAGAATAAAAGCAAAACAATACCAATTTTAAAAAATCGCTTTTTCCTATTCACATTTTTAGTAACAAATGAAAAAATAAAAAAGAATAAAATCCAATTGAACGGATTTATAAAATAAGAAAGTATTTTGGATAAAATAAAAAACATAATTGTTAACTTTAGCACAATATTAATTAAATAAAACAAAATAATTATGCCTAAAACAACAAAAGATATCGAACAATACTCTTCTAACTATGTTGACTATGCTAATCTTGACTTCTGGATTGACAAATCCGTAGAATGGGGAACTAAATTACTAATAGCTGCTGCCATATTGGTTATAGGAATGATGATTGCGAATAAAATTGCAAGAATTATACAAAAAGCACTTAATAAAAAGAAATTTGACAAATCACTAACCACTTTTTTATCAAGTTTAGTTACGGTTTCTTTAAAAATTTTGGTTGTCATTACAGCATTAGGACAGCTTGGTGTTGAAATGACTTCTTTTATTGCTTTAATAGGTGCTGCGGGATTAGCAATTGGAATGGCTTTTTCTGGTACATTAGGAAATTTTGCAGGTGGAGTAATGATATTAATTTTTAGACCATACAAAGTAGGCGATTATATTTCTGCTCAAGGTGAAGAAGGAATTGTAAAAGATATACAGATTTTTAACACCATTATTTTAACGTTAGACAACAAAACAATTATTGTTCCAAACGGTGCTATGGCAAATGGAAATATGACTAATTTTACAATGCAAGAAAAGAGAAGAGTTGATTTTACTGTTGGTATTGCTTATGGTGATGACTACGAAAAAGCAAAATCTATTTTAGAAAAATTTATTGCTGAAGATGATAAAATTTTACAAAATGAAGATAACTTTATTGGTTTAGTGGAGTTGGCTGATAGTTCTGTAAATATTGCACTGAGAGTTTGGTGTAAAACTGATGATTACTGGGATGTTTATTTTAAAATGAATGAGCGTATTTACAAAGAATTTGAACAAGTAGGTTTGAATATACCATTTCCTCAGCTTGATGTACATATTAATAATAAGAATTAATACGAAACAAGATTGATGCTCGATAAAAGGCAAAGACCGTTCGTTTTGCTATCTGACATAAGACAGAATACTTGTCAATTTATTATTTTATAAATTCTTTTAACTGAACTCTCAAATACAAAAACATAAGTTTTTTTTTCTGAAGGTAGTCATTGTTAATATAGAAAATTTAAACAATTATTTCTCCATTTTCATTAGTGGTAAGTGCTTCACTCATAAAGTTAAAAAATGGTCGCATTGCTTTAAAAGTATTGTCAATCATTAAAGCAAAATCTTTACTCAAGACTTCTTCATCTGTAAAAGGTTTTACGAGTAAAAATTGTTTATATCTTAATAAATCTATATACTTATGATTTTTATCAAAACCTTTGGGTGCTGTTTTTAGTTTTTTTCCTTTTAGTTCTCCAAAATTTGTTTTAAATTCTTTTGAGTTGATAATTTGTAATAATTCATCACCAAATTCAAGAATATTTGTTCTAATTTTTTTTAAATCTTTTGAATTAGGGTTCCAAAAACCTCCACCAACAAAAGAAAGTTTAGGCTCAATATGAAAGTAATACCCACCTCTTAAAAGTTTTGTAGCTCTTTTATAGTATCCTCCCCAATGTATTTTATATGGCGTTTTATCTTTAGAAAATCTAACATCTCTATATATTCTATAAACTGATTTTTTACCAGATACAGTTTCAATATTATCGTGTTGGTTAAGGCGTTTTAAAACGTCATCTGCAAAATGTATGATATCATTTCTATTTTGTTCATACAAATGTTTGTTTGCTGAAAACCAGTCTCGGTTATTGTTTTTTTTTAAATCTTTTAAAAAAATTAGATTTTGTTTATTGAGGGTGCTCATCTTTTAATATTATTGTTCTAAACCCTTTAGATTGGTATGTTTCAATTCTCCCTTTAGTATTATAAAAAATTAAATAGACTTCAATATCATCTATTTTTTTTGATTTGATAAACTTTACAGTTTTTTCTACTCCCATAACCATGAAAGCTGTTGCGAGTCCGTCTGCTAAGGCACAATTATTGGCAACTACCGTTGCGCTTAATAATGAATGTTTAACTGGATAACCTATTTTTGGATTTAACGTATGTGAATATTTGATGCCATCTTTTTCATAGAATTTACGGTAAGAACCTGATGTAGCAACAGCTTTGTTGTTCAAAGAGATGATTTCTTGTATTTCTCTTGTTTGTGCATTTGATTTTTCAATAGGTTTATCAATTCCTATTCGCCAATAATGTCCTTCTGAATTTTTACCTTTAACTCTAATTTCTCCACCAATTTCTACGAAATAATTTTTTGCATTTCTTTTGTCTAACTCTTCACAAATCACATCTACAGACAAGCCCTGAGCTATGGCGTTAAAATCTAATTTTGCTTGAGGTGTGTTTTTTATAATAAAAGAATTTTCAAGGGTGGAATCAGGTTGATAAGGTTTAAACGTAAAATGGTGGCCGTCATTGAACCCTATTAATTTTAACAAAGAATCAACTGTTGAGGAATCAGGAACATTTTGAATATCTTCCATAAACCCCCAACCTTTTACTAACGGATATACAGTTGGGTCAAAAGCGCCATTGGTTAGTTCATAAATGTATTGCGATTGTTTAAGACATCTGTTAAAAAAGTTAAGTGAGTCTCTATAGGTAAATGTACCTGCGGGTGCATTGTTTAGTTGGCTCAAAATAGATTGAGGAATATATGAACTCAAAGCCAGGTCAAACTGGTGAAGTAATTGGTCTATTTCATCATGGGTAATTTTAATGTTGTCATTAACAATAATGGAATAGGTTGTACCTTGTGTGTTTCCGTATAATTGTAGGGGATTTATAGAAGTTTCTTGTGTTTTAATTTGTTCTGTTTGCTTATTTTGATTAGAAGAATTGCAAGCAATCATAAAAATTATTGTAAGGACTAACCAAATATTTTTTTTCATTTTATTTTGACTGTATTAATTGGACAGAAATTATGTTTTTTTGAAACTTTTATCATTAATTGCGGACTAAATCAGCATTTTCGGTTTCTTGATTCCATTGAGCTTCCGTTATGGGTTCTCCATCTTTTGTATATGTTGTTGCGTATCTTGTTTTTGTTTTTTCATACACAAATCCTTGTCCTTGTATTACAACGATTCGTCTAACGGTAAATGATTGTAACAGTCCTCTACTGTCTTTATCTTGGTATATTTCTTCAGTTACACCTTCAGGGTATTTTTTACCAATTTCATTTTTAACATAAACCTTCTCTTTTGGCGTATCAACTTCTTCTTTCATGTGGGTTAAGTAGTTTTCTGTTGCATTAACTTTTTCTTGATTTTTTTCTGTTTCAATAGTTTGTTTATCTTTTAAATTTTGTGCAGTTTCATTTACTTTATCTTGATTTTTAACCGTAGATTCATTTCCTTTTCTATGTTCATCAGCATTTTTATCTTTCATATTTTCCACGTATTCTTTTGTAGAATAAGAATCGTCTTGATTTACACTGTTTAAATCAGATTGTGTGGTATGTATTTCATCTTGTATTTTTACCACTTCTTCTTCATACCCTTGTCTCTCCTGCTCTTTTTGGGAAAATATTTCTGATTGTTCTTCAATATTACTATCAACATGATCTTTGGTCGTATTGGTTGAAGCATCTTGTTCTATCACATAGTTTTCTTGAGTTCTACTTATTTCTTCTTCAATTTGTACTTTTTTAACCTCCATTTTTTGGCGTGGCACATCATTAGCCATATTATTTATGACAATTTCATCTTGAATATGGTCTGTGTATGTTTTAGTGTCATAATTGATGTCAAGTTGTTTATTTTGCATTTCAGTAGAATAAGCGGTGTTGGTTTCTTCAATTTCAATGACTTTATCTTCCATTGATTGTCTATCTAAATCTGCACCTACCATATAGTTACGTTGCCCATCTTTCATCACAACAATTTCTGCTTGAGTTTGGTAATTATAATCTTCTTGTTGCCATGCATTTTTAGTGTTTTCATTAAGATTAAGGATTTTCATATCTATCACATAAACCTCCATATTTTTTCTATCTACATCCATGTTTGGATCGGCTGTTACGTGTTTTTCTTTTTCATTTTCAACATAATTTTTGGTACTATACACTTGACTGTATTGGGCATTAGAATTTTGCTGATTTTCGGTATTTACCTCTGTTTGAATACTTACTACCTCTGCCTCATATTCTTGCCGTTCTACTTCTGCGTTGTATTCAACTTCAGATATTTCATCTGTTAGGCTTGTAATAACATCTTTTTGTCTAAATATTACATGCTCATTATAAATTGCTTCCTCCCTTTGTGTTCCCACATATTCCTCTGTCATGGTAATTACAGCTTTTTCGGATTTTTCACGTCCAATTTCACCTTCGTAAGCTTGTTCTCTTACATCAACTTCCATTTGGTCAGTTGTTTCTTTTGCCAAAACAGTGGCATTTTCTTCTTTTTCTGCCCAGTCATGTTTAAAATTCATTACCTCATCTTTGTGTTCTACTACTGCATTAGACGAATTATACTCTCTTTGATCTTGGTCATCCATTAGCATTTTTTCCATATCTTGTTCTGACAATCCAACCACTTTTTCGCCTAGGTTTCTCATCTCTGTTTTTTTAGCTTTAGGGGGATGTAGAATAGCATTAATTTTTGTTATTTGAGCATTTGGGTAAGAATTATCCCAAGTAGGCTGAAATCTTATAGCACGTTCATATAATTCTTTTGATTTTTTATAATTAGCTTTGGAAAAGTACTCATCAGCCTTTATTATCATTTTATTATATTGTTCTTTATTAAACCCACCTAGTTTTGAATCAATTTTTGCAATTTGGTCTTTAGGGTATGCGTCATTTTTGACTTCATAAGCTTTTTGATATATAGGTCTTGCCTCTTTCCATTTTTGAGTTTCAAATAAGTTATCAGCTTTTTGTATCAGTGTTTGATATTCTTGCTCTAACTTTTGGTCTTTTAAAATCTGTTTAATCTCATCTATTCTTCTAGGTGGAATTGGATCACTACTATTCATTCCTTTTGCCCTTTCGAATAAACTCAAAGCTTTTTCATAATTTCCTTTGTCAAAATATTCTTGTGCTTTATCAATAAGTTTTTGATAAGCGGTATTAATTTCATTACTCGATTCACTTTTCATCTTACTCTCACACAATACTATTCTATCTCTCGGGTGTTGTTCTGACGGAAAGTATCCTAACGCATCTTCATATTTAGCTTTTGCATCACTCCATTTTTTATTATCAAATAAGGCATCTGCTTCTGCTACTAATTGTTCATATTTTTGTCTTTTCTCTGCCTTTTGTTTCTCATCAGCCAAAGCTGAATTAATTTCATCAATTTTTTTTATTACGTATTTATCTGTTGGTTTGATGTTTTGTGCTTGTAAGTATTTTTCTAAGGCTTGTTTATATGAATTAGCGTAAAATAAATTATCAGCCGATTTAACCAAATCTTTGTAGGCTTGTTCTTTCTTACTCTCCTCATCAACTTTTTGATTTTCATTATTTTTAATCTCTTGAATTTCTTTTAACTTGTCTTTTGGATATTGTTCATTTTCTTTTACTGATAAAGCTTTGTTATAGTATTGTATGGCTTGGTCATAGGCTTTATTTGTAAAATAGCCATCAGCTTTATCTGTATAGGTTTTATATTCTTCATCTTTTTCTATAGCTTTTAACTCTGCAATTTTTTGCTGTGCTTTTTTTATTTGTTCATCAGGATAGGTTTTAGAATCATCAATTGATTTAGCTTGATTATAGTATTCAATGGCTTGCAACCAATCTTCACTGTTAAATTTAGCATCTGCCAACTGTATTTTGGCTTTATAGTTTTCTTCTTTAGATTTTTTTGAATTGATTTCGTCAATTTTTGTTTGTATTTCACCAATTTTTTGTTTGATATTTGCCGTTTGTTTTTTGTTGTAGGCTGCTTTATAAGTTTCTAACGCATTTTGCCAATCTTCATTATTTTCATACGCTTTGGCTTTTGATATAAGCTCATTATATTCTTTTTCTAACGCTTCTTGCTTTTCAATGTCAGCTATTTTTTTTTGGATATCAATTATTCTCTCTTCAGCGTGTTGAGACGGCATAATTGATTTGGCGACTTTATACTTTTCTAACGCTTTTTGATATTTATTATCACTATATAATTGGTCTGCTTCTTTAATGGCCGCATCAAATTTTGCTTTTTGTTCTGCTTGTGATTGACTTTTAGCTATAAGTGCATCAATATCTTTTATTTTTTGTTCTAAAACAGCATCTCCATTTTTTAAGTCAATGGCTTTTTGGTAATTTATTTTAGCGGTTTGATAGTCTTTTGTATCAAAGGCTGCATTACCTTTCTTAATGTACTCTTCAATTTGTTTTTTGAGTTCTGCAGCTTCTTGTTCTGCTTTAATCAGAGCATTAACTTCTTCAATTTTAGCTTTTGCTTCCGCATCATCTTCTTTTAAAGACAAGGCTTCATTATAAGCTGAAAGTGCAGACATATAATTTTTATTTGCCTGAAGTTCCTTACCTTCTTTCATTTTTGCTTGATAATCCTTTTCTCTTTGTTCGGCTGATTTTAAATTGGCTAAAATTGTATTGATTTCGTTTATTTTGGTTTGAGGTTCTTGTTTGTTGGGATACACACCTAACGCTAAATTATAAGCTTCAATAGCTTCTTGATACTTTTTATTTTGGTAATAATTGTCAGCTTTTTGCATAGCCGCTTTATATTCGGCATCTTTTTTCGCTTGCGCCTCTCTTTGGGTGAGAAGATTGTTTATTTCTGATATTTTGTCTTTTGGTTTATTTTCTGATGGAAATAATATTGATGCTTGAATATATTTAGCTTTAGCTTCTTCAAGCTTGTCGGCTGCAAATAAATTATCTGCTTGCGATATCAGGTCATCATACTCTTTTTGTTTAGCCTTTTCAGCCTCTTCTTTAGCTTTTTGTTCAGCTATTTTTGAATTAATGTCTGCTATTCTTTGAGTTGGATGACTTTCGCCTGATTTTAATTTTAGGGCTTCATTATATTTTTCAATAGCAGTTTGCCAATTCTCGTTATCGTAGGCTTTATCTGCTGCATCAATGGCTGATTGATATTTAGTTTCCAATTCTTTTGCCTTGTTTTCGGCTTCTATTTTTTCTTGTTTTAACCTCTCAGCTTCTGCTTTTTTCTTTTCTACCTCAGCATCAGCTTTAATATCTAATGCTTTGTTATATTTTATAATAGCATCATCATACAATTTTGCTTGCAAAGCTGTATTACCTTCTTGTACTAAGGTGTTAAATTCTTCTTCTTTAGCAGCTTGATCTTTTAAAATTTGATTAATTTGCTTAATCTTTGTTTTTGGTTCCTCTGCAGTGGTTTTCATTTCTGCGGCGGTAGTATATAAAGCGAGTGCTTTATTGTAATCTTTAGCGTCAAAAGCCGTTTTGGCTTCAGTCATTTTTGCTTGATACTCTTCTTCTTTTCTTTTGGCTTCTTCTTCTTTTGCTTTTTGCTCGGCTAATTTTTGTTCTATTTTATTTAATTGGGCTTTTAGGTGATTATCTTCTGGAAAATATGATTTAGCTTCAAGGTATTTTTCTTTGGCTTTATTGTACTCTTTGTTATTAAACAGATTATCGGCAGATTCTATTAGGGCATCAAATTTCGCTTTATTTTCTTGTGCTTCTTTTTCGGCTTTTGCTTTTTCTTCTTTAGCTTTTTTGGCATTATCAAGTTTTGTTTTAACTGTAGCATCATCAAATAAGCCAAGGGCTTCAGTGTATTTAGAAATGGCATCATCAAAATTTTGGTTAGACACCGCTTTGTCACCATCAGTTACTAATTGATTAAATTTATCTTGTTCCGCTTTTTGATCTGCTAATATTTTTTGAATTTTGGCTATTTGATCTTTTGGTTCTTGTTCCTTGTTTGTTCCCTTAACTATTGTAATTGCTTGGTTGTACAAATCAAGGGCTTTTTGGTAATCTTTGGCATCAAAAGCTGATTTGGCTTCAGTCATTTTTGCTTGATACTCTTTTTCTTTTTCAGCTTGAGCCGCCAATTTGTCTAATTCCTTTTGTGCTGCATCTCTTTTAGCTTTAACATTAGCATCATCTTTTAGACCTAGTGCCAAATTGTATTGTTCTACCGCAGTTTTATAATTCTTTTTTGAAACGGCGTTATCGCCTGCTTTTACATAAGCGTTAAAATCTGCTTCTGTTTTGGCTCGTTCTTCCTCTTGTTTTGCTAATTCTTCTTTTTTCTCTTCAATTTGTTTTTTGAGCTCCTCAATCTTTTTCAGCATTTGCTTTGTGTACGATACATCATATTCAAATTGATAACCATCAGGTGTAAATTGAAAAGCTATCATTGGTGTAGTTTCTAAAAAAGAGAAATCTACACCTTCTACAGATTCAAAAAGGCTAACTTCCATTGTTTGTCCTGTTACATATTCCAAATCTTCAGGGGTATCATATCTAGCATCAACCTCAGCCATTTTGGTTACATAGCCTTGCTTTTTAAATTTGATTTGATAAACGTGACCTACGGGCACTTCTACATCATTAACCTTTCCTTTTGAATTGGTTGTAGAAGTTTGTATTTTTTTACCATCTTGATATATTTCAATGGTAACACCTGGTAAACTTTTACGTGTAGCTTCATCTTTAGCTTTTACGTAAAACACCACTACAGGGTCTTGAGCATGCAAGTTTCCCGCAATTAAAAGTAATATGATAAATAATAATTTTTTCATTTATTTCATATACAAGTAAAAACTAACAATGTTCATTTCATTTTTTAGTTAAAAATCAATCACTTAGTAAAAAACTCAACAAATTAAAATATTCATTTCTGTCTATTCTTACAAATATCTTAAAAAATTATGAGACTAACGCAGTTTTAAGCGTATAAAATACAAACATAAATCATACCGAATAAAATTATGCTATGAACGGTTAGTCAAATAACTATAATATCTATAAACTAAAACGTGAATAAATAAGAAATGTTACGAAAAAAAACTCACAAAATAAGTAAGTTATATTTTTTTATTTAATATTTTATTATATTTGAAGAAATTTTAAATTAAATATTATGAAAAAAGGATTTATTATTGTAGCTGCAATGGGATTGTTTGTGGCTGTTTCTTGTAAAAAGAATCACACTTGTAGATGTACTTATACCACTTCAGGTCTAACTATTACGGCTGATACTGTTTTTACAGATATGAAGAAAAAAGATGCTGAAACTGATTGTGAAGCTATGAGTGTTTCTGCTACGACAGGCGGAACTACAGCATCTGTTGAGTGCGCATTGGTTGATTAAACTGTAAGTTTTTTTTACTGTAAAGGGAGTTTAACCTCCCTTTTTTTTGTGTTTTCTTATTTCTTTTTAGCAAATTCTCCTTTGCTTTTTCTTATTTTTACCGATACTACTTTATATTCTGGACAATAAGCTTCTGTACAGTGTTCATCAGATGTTATATTATTTACCATAATTTCAGGAAAATGAAAGGTTGTACTTAATATCCCTGGGTTTACTCCTTCGGTAATAAAAGCCTTTATGTCAACTTTTCCTCTTGGTGATTCCAAGCAAACCATATCTCCATTTTTAATATGTTTTTCTGTTGCATCTTTAGGATTAATCCATAATACGTCTTCAGTATGTATCTCAACATTACCTGTTCTACGCGTCATTGCGCCACAGTTGTAGTGTTCTAAATCTCTATTTGTGGTTAATATATATGGATAGTCCTTTCCATTTTTAAGTATTTCTCTACTTTCAGCAAATTCATTATACTTAAACAGACCTTTTCCTCTTTTAAATGTTTCTGTGTGTAGAATTTTTGTGTCAACGCCTTGAGGTGTTACTGGCCATTGCTTTCCTGTTACACCTAATTCTTCCCATTTAACTCCAGCAAAGAAAGGCACAATTTTAGATATTTCTTCAAGTAATGTTTTTGCATTATAATCCGGTTGATTATACCCCATTTTATTCATAATGTCAACTATAATCTGCCCATCAACCTTAGCATTTCCAATTGGTTCCACTACCTCTCTAACAGCTTGAATTCGTCTTTCACCATTGGTAAAAGTACCTGATTTTTCTAAGAAAGATGCTCCTGGTAAAATGACATCAGCATACTTGGCTGTTTCTGTCATAAATAATTCTTGAACAATAACCAAATCAATCTTTTCTAGTGCTTTTATAACTTTTTGTGTATTTGGGTCAGTTTGAACGACATCCTCTCCTATTATCCATATAGCTTTCAATTTGCCTTCTAATCCTGCTTCGAACATTTCTGGAATTTTATACCCAATATGTTTAGGAACAGTAACACCATAAAATTCATTGTATTTTTTATTGGCTTCATCATTTGTAACGTCTAAATAGCCCGCTCCTTGGTGAGGTTGCACACCCATGTCGGCAGAACCCTGTACATTATTTTGTCCTCTTAACGGATTTACCCCAACTCCTTTTCTCCCTATATTTCCTGTTAATAGTGCTAAATCTGCAATTTGCATTACTGTAAACGTTCCTTGATACTGTTCAGTTACTCCTAAACCATGGAAGCTCATTGCATTGGGTGCAGTTGCGTAGGCTATTGCCGCTTCTTTTACAAGATTTTTATCAACTCCCGATACTTCTTCTAACTTATCAATATCGATATTTAGTATTTGATTTTTGAAATCTTCAAAACCTTCGGTTCTATTGTTTATAAAAGATTGGTCAACTAACCCTTCCTTTATAATGTAATACATCATCATATTAAGCACAGCTACATTTGTTCCTGGTCTTAAAGCCAAATGGTAAGTAGCGTATTTTGCAATTTCAGTTTTTCTGGGGTCAATAACAATGGTTACATTGTCAGATTTCATGGCAAATTGCTTAATTTTAGCACCAGTTACTGGGTGTCCTGCTGTTGGATTTGCACCAATAACCATGATACAATTAGTATGGTTAATGTCTTCCACTGAATTTGTAGCTGCTCCAGTTCCAAAAGTACGCTGCATGCCTAAGGCTGTAGGTGAATGACAAACCCTTGCGCAGCCATCAATATTGTTTGTTTGTATAACTGCTCTAAAGAATTTCTGCATTAAATAGTTTTCCTCATTTGTACATCTTGAACTTGAAATTCCTGCTATAGAATCGGGGCCAAATTCTTTTTTGAATGATTGTAGTTTTGAAGTGATAAAATTGTAAGCTTCATCCCAACTCACTTCAACAAACACACCATTCTTTTTAATTAATGGTTGTTTTAATCTGTCCTCATGGTTATAGAACTTGAATGCATATCTACCTTTTAAACAAGTGTGTCCTTGGTTAACCTCAGCATCAACAGGTGCTGTAATAGCTTTTATTTCGCCATTTTTGGTGGATACTTCTAGGTTGCATCCTACCCCACAGTATGTACAAATGGTTCTTGTTTTATGGTCAAAATTAGTAGATTTTGATTCGAAAACATCACTTATGGCAGATGTTGGACATGCTTGTGCACAAGCGCCACAACTGACACAATCAGATTCAAAAAAGGATTGTTCTGTTCCTTTAACAATGTGTGCGTCAAAACCTCTACCAGCCATACTCAACACAAACTGCCCTTGAACTTCATCACAAGCCCGTACACAACGATAGCAATTTATACATTTAGAAAAATCAGAAGTCATATAAGGATGACTTAAATCTTTTTGATAGTGCAAATGATTTTCTAGGTCTGTAGGATAACGCACTTCACGGAGTCCTACTTCTCCTACAACATCCTGTAGTTGGCAATTTCCGTTTACTTCACAAGTTAAACATTCTAAAGGATGGTCTGAAATTACCAATTCAATAATGTTTTTTCTTAATTCTTGAATTGAATCACTACTTGGATAAATATACATTCCATCAGACACTGGTGTATGACAGGATGCCATTACTTTTGTTGGTCCATCTTTTTGAAGAGCCACATCTACACTACAAATTCTACAAGAACCAAACGCCTCAAGATTAGGTGCATCACATAAGGTCGGGATTATTTTTTCTCCCTCAATACGTTTAACAAAGTTTAAAATGGTTTCTCCTTGTTTAAAATTATATGTTTTGTTGTTAATATATGCCTTCATAATCTTTTAATTTTTCTTATTCTTTTATGGCTCATTTGTCTTGTTCCTCAATATCTTTTAAATAGAACATAAAAGTTGTACTATTGTGTGTCAATTCTTTTTCATAATAACCTTCAAGTTGTTGTGTCATTATTTCAATCAATTCAATTCCAAAACTGTTTTGAGATTCACTAGGCTGTTTCCAAGTACCATTATCAGAATAGAATATTTCAAAATCGTTACCCTTTTTTTGTTTTATCTTGATGGTAATCTCTCCTTCTTGTTCATCATCAAAAGCATGTTTAAAAGTATTAGTAACTAACTCATTAAACAACAAGCCTAATGGGACAATTGTTTTTAATCCTGCATTATAGTCTGAAGTTATATATACTTTAACATTTTTTGTACCGTAAATTTGCTTTAAATCTTCAATCAATTCAACTAAGTACTCTTTTAAATTAATTTTAGACAACGATTTATTGCCATATAATTTTTGATGGATAAGAGCCATTACCATTATTCTGTTTATGGCTTCATTTAAGTTTTTTTTTGCTTCATCTGATTTTAGGTCGTTAGACTGCAATCTTAGCAAACTAATTATAATCTGTAAATTATTTTTAACCCTGTGATGTACTTCTTTTACCAAAGCAACATTCTCTTTATTTTGTGCAGATATATATTCATTCTTTTCTTTAAGTTCATTGTATGTTTTTTTTATTTCTTGTTCAGAAAACGATTGAAACTCAATAAATTTGTATAATAAATAACCAAAAATAGACAGCGCTACTAAGGTTTCTATTATTTCAGTAGCGATATCTATTGAACCTCTTAATTTAATGTTTTTATAATGGTTATTCATTGAGAAAATAATAAATAAAAGCAAATTTATGCTATTAATCATTAAAAATAAAAAGCCTATTCTTAGGCTGATTCCTACAAAAGCTGTTAAGACAACAACCAGAACCCATATATAATCAACAAAGTGTGTGATGTGAGAAAGAAAAGCCAATGAACCTCCTATAATTAATGTACCTGACACACTAAACACCCAGAAAATTGCTTTATATTTTTTTGTCTTAACAATAAAAAAAAGGCAAAAAACACCTATAAAAAAGGTGATTAACTGTGGATAAAAAATATCTTTAAAGTACCAAAAGGTTGTAAGGCTTAATACACCAAAGATGAACGAAAACAATAGGCTTATTCTATATACCAACAAATACTTTTCTTTATCAAAATAAGAAGTATAAAAATCAGTATTTGGTGTAAAAAAACTCATTATAATTATTTTATAAAATATTGTTTTAATTCGCTTTCAAAATAAGTTAACGCATTTTTAACAGGTAATGGTATTCCTCCGCCGTGAGCACATAAACTACCTTGTTGTAATGTATTCATTAAATCCATAAACAAATTCATATCAATTTTAAATTCAGATGTATTGGCTTTTTGCAATAATTCATGAGCTCGTTTTGTACCCAACCTACAAGGGAAGCATTTCCCACAACTCTCGTACTGAGCGAAATCCATTAAATGTTCTAAAAAACTCATCATTGAAAAAGATTTAGGAATACATACAATGGACGCATGTCCTAATAAGAACCCCTCTTTAGAAAATGATTCAAAATCAATAGTTAAGTTTTCAATTTTTTCAATTGGAACTATTCCTCCGAGAGGCCCTCCAATTTGCATAGCTTTAACCTCTTCTTTAAAACCTCCTCCAAATTCATAAATAACAGTTGAGAGAGGTGTTCCCATTTCAACCTCATAAATGCCTGGATTTTTGAAAAAAGAATCTAAACATACTAATTTAGTACCTTTAGATTTTTGAGTTCCAAGTTGAGCATAGGCTTTTCCTCCATTTTTAATAATATGATATACAGCCGCTAAAGTCTCAACATTATTAACAATAGTTGGTTTATTGAATAAGCCCTGTTGGGTTGGATAGGGAGGTCTAGTTCTTACTTCTGGTCTTTGTCCTTCTATTGAATTAATTAAAGCCGTTTCTTCTCCGCATATATAAGCCCCTTGCGCTTTAATTATTTTAAAATCAAAATTAAAATTAGAGTTTAGGATATTTTTTCCTAACAGATTATTTTCTTTTAATTCATCAATGGCTTTTTGAACAATTTGTACTGCCTCTGGATATTCTGCTCTAATGTACAATATGCCCCATTCGGCACCTGTTGTATAACCAGCCATTAACATTCCAAACAATACTGAATGAGGTCTTTGTTCTAGCAAGTATCTATCAGAATATGCACCTGGGTCTCCTTCATCAGCATTACAAATAATAAATTTTGTATCTCCATCTGTATTTCGGCAAGATTCTAACTTAAATCCCATGGGAAAACCAGCGCCTCCACGCCCTCTAACGTTTGATATTTTTATTTCATCTAAAATTTCAGAACTATCTTTTTTTAAAGCATCTTTTAAAATTTGATAATGTTTTTCAAAATTATCATAGGGTTCTGTCAACAACTCAACATTTCCGCCCACATTATAATCATCAGTGTTAGAGGCTTTATTATCAATTACCTCATCAATTTCTACATTTGAAAAGTTTTTACCTTGATAATGAAACGCACCATTTTCGTGACAACGTCCTAAACAAGTCATGTGACCAATTTCTGAATCGTCAAAATGCTGTTTTAAATCTTTAATAACCTTACTTTGTTTACCAGAACAAACACAAGCTGTACCATTGCACACGTAAACTTTTTTACCTTTATTTTCGGGTTTCATAAAGTCATAAAAACTAACCGTTCCGTAAGTAGTTGCCGTTCCTATAAGAAAGTCATCAGCTAATTGTTCTAATTCTTTTTTGGTTGGTGTTCCATTTTTAGTTGAAGCATCACCTAATGCTTCAAAAAGATTATTTTTAATTCCTTTTCTAAAAGATAACTCACTTAGGTTTTTTGACATATTTAAAAATTTGAGTTTGTTTTATTAGCATAAAACAATTGCATTTTATATTGTTTCAAATATATAAAAAATAATTGAATGATTTTTAATTGAATTAATTTTCCTTAGGCTCTTTTTTTCATATTTAGGATTTAAGGTGTTATGTTTAAGCTGGAATCCTTAAAAATATTATCTTTGCCAAAAATAATGCATTGCAATGGCTGAAACAGTTAAAAAATTTGACGTAGAAAAAGCTCCCAAGCCAATGGGGTTGTACCCTCATGCTAAGCGTGTAGGCAACCTTTTGTTTTTATCGGGGGTAGGACCAAGGGTGGCAGGTTCAGGAAGTGAAGAAGCTAATATACCTGGATTAAAATATGACAAAAATGGAAATTACGAAAATTTTGATTTTGAGGCACAATGTAAGTCAGTTTTTGAAAATGTGAAATTAATTTTAGAAGAGGCGGGCTCAAAGTGGGAAAATTTAGTTGATGTAACTACTTTTTTAACCGATATGAAACGTGATTTTAAAACCTATAATAAAATTTATGCTGACTATTTTAAAGATGTTCAACCTTGTAGAACAACTGTAGAGGTAAATGCGTTGCCATCACCTATATCTATTGAATTAAAATGTATTGCAACTATTGATTAAAAAATTATGATTGGATTAATTATTAAACTTGTATTGTCTTTAGCTTCATTTGTTTCAACTTTTATGTTGTTTGCAAATGGTTATTGGGGTTGGGGAATTGTAATGATTCTTATAACCGCTATTATTGTATTAACTATTTTTAGAAACGAATGGATTATTTTAGCTTTTAACCAACTAAGGTTACAAAATGTAGAAAAAGCAGCCAAATACTTAAACAGAATTAAACAACCACAATATTTAGTTAAGGGACAACGTGCTTATTATTATTATTTAAAAGCATTAACCGGTAGAGATTCCATGAAAATGCAAGAATCTGAAAAATTATTTAGAAAAGCACTTAACATTGGCTTAAAACAAGACCACGATAAAGCCATGGCTAAATTAAATATAGCTGCTGTATGTATAGGGACGGGAAGAAGGCGTGAAGCCGAAACTTTGTTAAGTGAGGCTAAAAAGCTAGACAAAAAAGGTATGTTAACCGAACACATTAAAAATCTTAAAAAAAATATGGGCAGGGCTACTTCACGTAACCAAATGAGAATGGCTCAAATGAGTAAAGGTAAAAGAGGTAAAATGAAATAATTGTTTACTTTTTATCTTTTGATGACAATCTCAACATATCTTATTAGCTTTTAGATGTTGATAACTTCCTATCAGGCTTTAAACAACATCTTAATATAACAATTAAATTCGCTAATTAATTAGAACACCAGTGTATTATGTTAGGATTTGCATTACGGAAAAAAATAAATCAACATAAATTAGCCAATATTTTTGTAAACTCTTTAATTGAAGTTGTTGAAAATGGTCATCCGGAAATTATAGAAATGATTAATGAAGACCCTGCTTTTGTGTACTCTCCTAACCTATCTAATAAACATTACCTCAATCAGTTTTTATTAATTGTAATTGTTGGTAACCTTGAATTTTTAAAACAAAGTTTTCAGGATTATGATGTAGATGCGATAGAAAATGAGATTATTGAAAAATTTGCATCAGTTTTTGACGTAACACCACAAAAGTTTAAATCATTATTAAAAAACACAAAAGCCTTTATAGACCATAATAATTATCCTTCTAAAAATATACTATATGGACTTTCTAAAGCTATTTTCTATAAGTACAAATTAAATAATTATCAAGAGTCTTATTTTAAATCAATGAACACACCAAACCCTTTATTTTTAAAGAGATTAGATGAATTATTGATTAATTTTATGTGGGATTGGGATATGTTTTTAAAAAGATTTAAACTAAACTAATTTTCAGGGTTTACCACATCAATGAATGCTACAGTTAAACAGGGGCATTTCATTAATTCCTATTTAACTACTATTTTTTTAGTCAATACAGCGTTATGACTTAATATTTTTATAAAGTAAACTCCGTGCTTTAAGCCTGTTAGACTAACTTTATTATCACTAACGCTTAATTGATTAATATTTTTAACAATTTTTCCGCTAATGTCTATTACAGAAATTTGGTTTACCAGATTGTAGTCATTAAAACTCAAAAATACAGAGCCATTATGTGTAGGATTAGGATAAATACTAACTTCTACATTTTGTTTATCATTTACACTAAGTCCCCAAGTATTTTCTGCGGTGACACCTCCCCAAATTAAAGTTGCTAAGTAAGGATTATCTATAAAAGGATTTCTGTTTCCTTGATTACCAAAAATTTTTTCATTTCTATTTTTCTCGTAAGCATTTACAGGATCCTCTGCATTCCAATTTAGTAGTAAATCTACCATGTTTAAATCAACTGCCACAGGGTTACCAACACACATATTACCTGGTTTACATTGTGTGTCGTAGCGTAAATACATATACATTAATATTCTAGCAACATCTCCTTTCCATTCATCACCTGGATACCAATTGGCGCCAACTACACCACCATTTCCACTACCAGTTGCAAATTTCTTATTCCCTCTTGTTCCGTTATTTTGAACATCAGCAGGTTTTAAATTATGACAGTCGGTACCTGCACCAGGACTAGTAGTTGTTAAAGCTGGTGTGGCTATAGACTTAGCATACACATGTTCTCTGTTCCATTCGCCATTATTTCCTCCATTACTGTATTTATCTCTACTTCTATCGTTGGTAACATCACTATCTATTCCACTCTCCCAACCATAAACCAAAAGTACATTAGCTGAATTACTGGGATCTAAATCAGACTGTTGTAAAACAGACCAAACTTGTGTATAGGTTGTTGGACTAGTATGGGTAACCGTAATTTTATTTGCTAATTCGGCTTTTAACGCCATTCCAGTTAATGTTAAATCTACATTATTGTAGTAACTTGGTATTTGTGCATAAATGTTACCAACTGTAAAAACACTTGATAACACAAAGATTTTAAATAAGTTTAGTCGTTTTTTCATGTTCTGATTTGTATAAGTCACTTTAAAGATACTATTTTTTTAGCTAAAGCATCTCAAATTCTGTACCTTTTTTTAAATTTCCTTTTAGTTTTGACTCCAAATTTTTAAAATCAAACAAGTCATGGTCTAACATGTGGGTTGGCGATATGTTTTTTAATGCTGCAAACATTATTTCTTTTCTTGATGGGTATTTCTCTTCCCACTTATTCAACATTGCCTTTGTTAATTGACGTTGCATATTAGGTTGAGAGCCACATAAATTACATGGAATAATTGGATACTCTCTTATTTCGGCCAATCTAATAATGTCTTTTTCTTTTACGTAAGCCAAGGGTCTTAAAACCACAAAACGGTTATCATTTGTTCTATATTTTGGGGGCATGGTTTCAATTTTACCTGCAAAAAACAAGTTTAGGAAAAAGGTTTCTAAAATATCCTCACGGTGATGACCTAAACATATTTTGTTACATCCCAAACGTTCTGCAGCAGAATACAAATTACCACGTCTTAATCTTGAACATAAACTACAAGTAGTTTTACCCTCTGGTGTTTTTTCTTTTACAATACTATAGGTGTCTTCCTCAATGATTTCAAAATCAACACCAATTTTTGTTAAGTATTCTGGTAAAACATGCTCTGGAAAACCTGGTTGCTTTTGGTCTAAATTAACTGCCACAATATCAAAATTAAAAACACTTGCATTTTGAATTTGCATTAAAATATCTAACATTAAATAACTGTCTTTTCCACCCGACAAACAAACCATTAGTTTGTCTCCTTCTTCTATCATATTAAACTCGTTAATGACGTTCCATACGGTTTTCTTCATTTTACGGTTTAATTTCTCCTCCTCTTTATCTAATTCTGTTTTCAATTGTTGATTGTTTTTTATACCGCAAAAGTACGATTATAATTTAAAACAAAAATATTTTTTATATCTCAATGTTAAATTATATTTATATTGTAGATTATTATTATTTTACGCTTTTGTTTAAATAACACATAAAATGAAATTTCTCTATTTCTTATCACTCCTTTTTTTATTTACTTCTTGTCATTACAAACCTTTTATTGGATACCGACTAAATAAAAAAGGATTTAAACACTTTAGTAAAAAAGAAAAATTTACAGGCGACAACTCTAACCCATTAAGAAATTATGATGTAAAAACTTACCGTTGGGATGTAACTGTTTTTCCTAAATCTAAAAAAATAGGTGGTAAAATGACCATTACTTTTGTACCTACTCAAAATCAGAAGAGCTTTATGTTTGATTTACAAAAACGAATGAAAATTAAATCATTTAAGTGTTCCATTAATGAAGCCACTTTAAAGCATAAAAATGATTTATTGTTTTTAGATTTTAAAAAAGAAGTAAACCCTAATCAAAGAATAGAACTTACAATAAGTTATGAGGGTAAACCTGCAAGTTTAGTAGGTGAAGGGCCTTTACGTTGGGAAGTAGATAAAAAAAATAGACCATGGATATCAACCACAACAGAGGGGATCGGTCCTCATTTTATTATGCCTTGTAATTTATTACTTAAAGATGAAGCAGATTCTGTTTGGATTAACGTTACTGTACCTAAAGGATTAGTGGTGTCGGCAAATGGTAGGCTTAAAAATATTAAAAAAAATAAACACACCTCATCTTACAATTTTGAGGTTACAAATACTATGAATATTTACAATATTTCATTTAATGTTGGACATTTTGTAACATTGAAAAAAAACTATACTGATATTAATGGTATTGATAGACTTATTGAATGTGTAGTTTTAGATTATGATAAAGAAAAAGCAGATAAGTTTTATAATCAAGCACCTATAGTCATGAAAGCGTTTGAAGAAATGTTTGGTGAATTTCCTTGGTGGAATGATGGTTGTAAGTTTATTCAATCTAATTTTGAGGCCATGGAACATCAGTCTGGTATTGCTTTGGGTAGTGATTACCAATTAGATTGGAAAGATTTTAATATGACTTTAGTACATGAACTGGCTCATGAATGGTGGGGAAATAACATTACTGCCTACGACTACTGTGACGCATGGATGCACGAAGGATTAGCAACTTATGCTGAAGCCTTGTTTATTGAAAAAATGTACGGAAAATCAGATTACGAAAAAAAGATTGGGTATTTTATTAACAGCACATATAATCAAATACCTATACGTAAAAAATGTAACGTTTTATACAGTAGTTGGATTAATTATTCTGACCAAGACATTTACGACAAAGGTGCATTACTGATGCATTCTTTAAGAGTGCAGGTTAATAATGACTCTCTTTTCTTTAATGCTATTAAAAGATTTCAAAAAAAATATGCCCAAACAAACATTGATGCACAGCAATTTATTAAAGGCTTTAACAATTTATTAGGTGCAGATTATTCAACCCTTTTTGATTTGTATTTGAATGAAACTCTACCTCCCATACTGTTATATTACGTTACAAATGAAGAATTAGAAAATAGATTCTATTTCAAGTGGTTAAACCCTCCGCCGTTTGAATTAACTAAAGGTATTTCTATTCTAAAAGATGGCAAAAACGAATTGATAACACCAACCAATGAATTTCAATTTGTTAGTTTCAACAAAAATTCAAATGTTACTTTTAATTATGGTACATCAATCTTTTTTATAGCTAACAGACTTAAAGTTTAATGAAAATATCAATTATTTCTTTAACTTTTGTTGTAAAGCAAACATTTCATCTCTCAACCTTGCAGCCTCTATAAAATCAAGTTGTTTAGCTGCTTTTTCCATATCTTTTTTAATTTTAGATATAGTTTTTTCAATTTGAGTTTTACTCATATAAGCAATAACTGGGTCCGCGGCAATAGATTGAGTAGTATCAAAATTGTAAGAATTGTCATTTTCAGACGGTATTGATTGTTTAAAATTATGTTTAATTGACTTTATAATTTGAGTTGGCGTTATGTTGTGTGTTTTATTGTACTGCTCTTGTATTGCTCTACGTCTATTGGTTTCATCTATGGTTTTTTGCATAGAATCTGTTACTTTATCTGCGTACATTATCACCATCCCGTTAACATTTCTGGCCGCTCTTCCTACGGTTTGAACTAAAGCGCGTTCACTGCGTAAAAAACCTTCTTTATCTGCATCAATAATAGCTACTAAAGATACTTCTGGTAAATCTAATCCTTCTCTTAATAAGTTAACACCAATCAAAACATCAAATTCTCCAATTCTTAATTGGTGTAAAATTTCAATTCTATCAAGTGTATCCACATCCGAATGTATGTAGTTACACTTTATGCCGTTTTTATCCAAATATTTTTGTAATTCTTCTGCCATTCTTTTGGTAAGGGTGGTTACCAAAACACGTTCACTTTTTTCAATTCTCAAATGTATTTCTTCCATTAAATCATCAATCTGATTTTCAGAAGGTCTAACTTCAATTTTAGGGTCTAATAAACCTGTGGGTCTAATAATTTGCTCTACCACTACACCACCGGCTTTTTCTAACTCATAATCTGCAGGTGTGGCGCTAACATATAGAGTTTGATGTGTTAACGCTTCAAACTCTTCAAATTTAAGAGGTCTATTATCCATTGCTGCCGGTAGTCTAAACCCAAACTCTACCAAATTTAATTTTCTTGATTTATCACCACCATACATAGCTTTTATCTGAGGTAAAGTAACGTGACTTTCATCAATCATCATTATAAAATCTTTGGGAAAATAATCTAACAAACAAAACGGTCTGCTACCTGGGGAACGTTGGTCAAAATAACGCGAATAATTTTCTATTCCTGAACAGTACCCTAATTCCCTTATCATTTCAAGGTCATACTCTACCCTATCTTTTATTCTTTTGGCTTCAAGTAACTTGCCTTCCTTCTTCAAAAATGCAACGTGTTTACCTAAATCTAATTCAATATCTGCGATTGCTTTATTTATGGTATCTTGGGTTGTTACAAAAATATTGGCAGGAAAAATAGCTATTTCATCATAGGTATCTAACTTTTTATTATTGAGTGGGTCAAAAGTGTAAATTTCTTCAATTTCATCTCCCCAAAAAACAACTCTCAAAGCATAATCCGCATAAGCTAAAAAAACATCTACAGTATCTCCTTTTACTCTAAAGTGACCACGTTCAGGACTAACATCATTTCTTGAATATAGATTGTTAACCAATTTCAATAAAAACTTATTTCTACTAATTTCATTGCCTACTTTTAATTGAATGATACTTTTTTGAAATTCATTTGGATTACCAATTCCATAAATACAAGATACTGAGGATACTATAATTACATCTTTACGTCCAGACAATAAAGCAGAGGTAGCTGATAGTCTTAATTTTTCAATCTCATCATTAATAGATAAATCTTTTTCTATATAAGTATCGGTAATCGGCAAATAGGCCTCAGGTTGATAGTAATCATAGTACGATACAAAATATTCCACTCTGTTTTCGGGAAAAAACTCTAAAAATTCCTCATACAATTGAGCAGCTAACGTTTTGTTGTGAGATAAAATAAGCGTAGGACGATTTAACTCTTCAATTACATTTGCCATTGTAAACGTCTTGCCCGAACCTGTAACGCCCAATAAAACTTGAGATGGTATATTAGCGTTAAACCCTTTTACTATCTGTTCTATCGCTTTTGGTTGGTCTCCCGTTGGTTGATATGATGATTTAAGCTTAAAATCCATTTAGTGCAAAGATAGCGAATCGTTTTTTAGAAATACGTGTAAAAAACAACACTTATTTTGCGGTTTAGTTATCATTAAACACTTCATTTCGTATCAACAAAGAAAAATTTACACAAAGCAAAAAGTTAATGAGATGCATTAAAGTTAACCCCCACCAACTTTCAAAAGATAAATTGATGATATGCACCGAAACGTACATTAGTACAAACAGTATAGCAATCGTAAAAATGTGTCTCATATAACAAAGATACAAAAAGTATTAAACATAAACAATTTACTTGTATCAATTCATTATTTTAAATATAAATGATTATTTTTACTGCCAATTATTGTAAGCACTGTAAAAAATGACCGTAGAAATTATAAATAAATCAAAACATCAATTGCCAAAATACGAAACAGAACAATCAGCTGGTGTTGATTTACGCGCAAATATAGAATCACCAATTACACTTAAACCACTTGAAAGAACACTTGTTAAAACAGGCCTTTTTATTGCTTTACCTAAAGGGTATGAGGCACAAGTGAGACCCCGTTCAGGTTTGGCGTACAAAAACGGAATCACCGTATTAAACTCACCGGGCACCATAGATGCAGATTATAGAGGTGAAATTGGCGTGATTTTGGTTAATCTTTCAAATGAAAATTTTGTAATAAACGATGGCGAACGTATAGCGCAACTGGTTATCGCCAAACACGAACAACCAAATTTTATTGAAGTGTCTGAACTTAACGAAACAACAAGAGGAAGTGGTGGTTTCGGAAGTACAGGATCAAAATAACAAACTAAAAATATTAAAATGAAAATAATAGTACCAATGGCTGGAAGAGGTAGCCGATTAAGACCTCACACTTTAACCGTACCCAAACCGTTAGTGCCTGTAGGTGGAAAACCAATTGTACACCGTTTGGTTGAAGATATTGCTAAAACATCATCCGAAAAAATTGATGAAATTGCTTTTGTAATTGGCGATTTTGGAAAAGAAGTAGAAGATGAACTTATTAGAGTCGCTGAAAAATTAGGTGCTAAAGGAAAAATATTTTATCAAGATAAAGCCTTAGGAACGGCTCACGCTGTGTTATGTGCAGCAGAATGTTTAAATGGTTCTGTGGTAGTAGCTTTTGCCGACACCTTATTTAAAGCTGATTTTACCTTAGATGATGATTCAGATGGTAATATATGGGTAAAACAAATTGACGACCCTTCAGCTTTTGGTGTGGTAAAATTAGACAATGATGGATACATCACCGATTTTGTTGAAAAACCAGAAACATTTGTGTCTGACCTTGCAATGATAGGTATTTATTACTTTAAAAAAGCCGAAAAATTAAAGGTTGAATTACAATATTTGATAGATAACGGTATTATAAAAAGTGGTGAATATCAATTGCCGGATGCTTTGAGAAGATTGACCGAAAAAGGATTAAAATTTACACCAGGTAAAGTAAACGAATGGTTAGATTGCGGCAACAAACAAGTAACTGTTCACACCAACCAAAGGGTATTAGAGTTTGATAAAGATAAAGAACTAATTTCAAAAGATGTTGTGGTTGAAAATGGTGTCATTATACCTCCCTGCTACATTGGTGAACACGTGGTGATTAAAAACTCTATTGTAGGGCCTCACGTGTCTTTGGGTAGAGGTACAACCGTAAAAAATTCAGTGATTAAAAATACAATTGTACAAAAAAATGCAACAATTTCTAATACGGTTTTACAAGACTCTATGATTGGAAATTATGCCAAAATTTTAAGCTACGGTAAAGAAATTAGTATTGGTGACTACACCACAATTGAATAAATGATAAATATCCTTAAAATATTACCCCTTGTTGCTTTACTAACTTTTTCTGCTTGTAAAAACAGAAAAGATTTGGCTAAAAAAGAACGCATTTTACAAGAGGAACGCATCATTGATTTTAAAGAAGTGTTTCATCAAGCCAATAGCGAAAAAATGATTGGTCATCACGAAAAAGCCATAAAGTTATTTAATGAATGCTTAACACTTAATCCTAAATCAGCAGTTTCTTACTTTGCCTTATCCGAGATTTATTTAAAAGAAAAACAAACTGACAAAGCCATTGAATACGCACAAAAAGCATACGGACTTAATCCGTCTAACAAATGGTATGTGGTACACTTGGCAGATATGTTTTACAACGTTGGTAACTACCATCAATCCGCAAAGTTTTACCAAATTTTAATTAATAAGTTTGAAGAAAGAAATGTTGAGTATAGATATAGATACGCAGAATCTTTAATCTATTCTAACCAAGAACTTAAAGCCATTCAACAGTTAAATATCATTGAGTTAGAAGTGGGAAAATCACCCGAACTTACTCTAACAAAACACGATTTATATCAATCAATAGGTAAAACGGATGAAGCCCAAAAAGAAATTGATAATTTGTTAGATGATTTTCCTAAAAATGAAGCGGTAAGAACAACACTTTTAAATTACTATCTACAAACCAATCAGCTTAAAGAGGCTGAAAATATGGCAAAACAAATTTTAATTCTAAATCCTAATAACGGTAACGCTTTAATAGGTTTAGCCGATATTGAAATTCGAAATAATAACATTACTAAATCTTTTGATTATTTAGACAAAGGATTTCAGTCCGTTGATGTTGATACAGAGAGAAAACTATCTCTTCTTAATGGATTAACTTCTTATGTGTTTAACAACAATGAACCTAATTCTGCATTAATAAATGAAAGGTTAGCACCTTTGTATGAAACATTAGAAATAACAGAGGCTAACAACTCCGACTTTTTAAAACTTTACGCTACATATTTGGAACTGAACCATCAAAATCAAAAAGCAAGAAAATTATATGCAAAATCTTGTCAATTAGCTCCTTCAAACTATAATGTTTGGGACGCATTACTTAACATAGATTATAAAATAAAATTATATGATTCTTTATACACAGACGGTCTTAAAGCTTTAGAATATTTCCCCTCTCAACCAATCCTATATCTCCTTACAAGTATTGGTGCGTACGAAACCCAAAAATATGATGAAGCGGAAGAATATCTTTTTTTAGGTAAAGATTTAGTAATTAACGACCCTGAATTATTGTCAGAGTTTCAATACCATATAGGTAAAAACTACTGGAAACAAGGTCAAAAAGATGAGGCTAAAACTTACTTTAACAAAGCGTTAAAAATATACCCAAATAATGCTAAAATATACAACGGATATGCTTTGTTATTGTTAGAAGATGGCAACTTAGATTTAGCCGAAAATGAAATTATAAAAGCCCTTAACAAAGATTTTAAAAATGTAACATTTATAGATACATACGGTAAAATTTTAATAGAAAAAAAACAATATAAAGAGGCTTTAAAACAATATGAAAAAGCGGTGGCTTTTGAATATAACAACCCCTTGATATTAGAACACTACGGTGATGCATTATTTTATAATGGCAACATTGACAAAGCTGTTGAAATGTGGAAAGAATCCAAACGGTTAGGAAACACCTCTTCCGAAATAAACCAAAAAATTACTAAGAAAAAATTATGACCAAATATATTAAAATAATTGCATTCTTTTTTAGTGTAAATTTATTGATGATACAATTTGCTTGTAGTAATAATAAAAATTTACCCAAACAAATTACCAAAAGAATAAGTGATAAGGAATTGAGAGAAGCGCTGTTTAAAGCCAAAAATATTACTTACAAAGATTTTTATTCTAAAATAGCCATTTCCTTTAAAAACACTAAAAAAGAACAATCGTTTAGTTCAACCGTTAAAATGAAAGTTGACTCTGCTTTTTCTGGTACGTTTAAAAAAGGACCTGTAATATTAGGTACTTATTTAATTGATAAAGATTCGGTTAAAAGTACCAATAAATTAGAAAAATGCTATTTTACTGAGCCTTTAAGTTACATTTCTTCATTAATAGGTGTGGAATTAGAATACGATTTTTTTCAATCGGTGATTATAGGAAAACCTATTGGTTTAAATATCAATAAAAAATACAAGCAAATCAAAGATAAGAAAAAACAATACTATATTTTGTCATCACACAATAAAAGAAAATTTCACAAAATTGAAAAGGAAAAACTTAAAACCGAAAATGAGAGAAATGACAACATCTATATGCAATATTTTTTCACTCCTGACTCTTTAAATTTAGCAAAAATACACATAGAAATACCTGCTGACACCGTTAGTATTTATGTTAACTATTTAGAACAAAAAACAATAAACTCAGTTATAGTACCTGAACTGACAACCATTGCAATTAATAGTCCAAAAGATTCTATTATTTTACAATTAGATTATTCTAAAACAAAAGTTAACGTTCCTAAAAATATTCAGTTTTCAGTACCATCAAATTATGAAAATTGTAATCAATAGATATATTTTATTTATTTTATTTGTTTTGATAAGCACTGTTAGTACTTCTCAAAAAAAAGAAAGTGACCGACTCAAAAAACAACAAGAAGAACTATTAAAGAAAATAGAATTTACAGAAAATTTACTTCAGTCAACTCAAGCTTCAAAAACTGAAATTTCAAGTACCATAAACTTAATTAACAATAAAATTTCTTACAGAGAGGAATTGGTTAATAATATCAATTTACAACTAAAAGTATTAGATGATGAAATTACGATTTTAGAGGAAGACATTCAATCTCTTAGTAAAGAATTAGGGATTTTAATTGAACAATACAAACAAATGATTGTGTTAGCATATAAACTTAGGTCAAATACGGCGTCCATTCTATTCATTCTTTCGTCAGAAAGCTTCAATCAAGCCAATAAAAGATTGGAATATATGGAACAAATCACCAAGTATAGGGCTAATCAAATCAGACGTATCAAACAGACACAAATAGAGCTTCAAGAAAAATTAAACTTAATTCAACAAAAAAGAGACGAACAACTCCTATTATCTAAACAAAAAGAAAAAGAAAAAGAAAAATACATCAATGACTTACAAAAAAAGAAAAATTATATTAAAGAACTTGATAGTAAGCAACAAGAATTAGAACAAGAATTGGCGAAACAAAAACAAAAAGCCCAAGATATTAAAAGAGCGATAGATAAAGCTATTAATAAAGAAATTGCAGAAGCAAGAGCTAAAGAAAAAGCCAAACCAAAAACACCAGCAGAAACCAAAGAGACCAAACTAACTAACCAAGGTTTTGAAGCCAACAAAGGTAGATTACCTTGGCCTGTTGTAAAAGGGGAAGTTACTAAAGGATACGGTAAACAACCCCACCCTTTACATCCTGGTGTTTATACTTATAACAATGGTGTTGATATTACTACAGTAAAAGGTGCAACCGTTAGAGCTGTATATAGCGGTGTTGTTAGTAGTGTTATTATTATTCCTGGTGCAGGTAAGGCCGTTATTATTGCCCACGGAAATTACCGAACAATCTATTCTAACTTGCAACAAGCCTATGTACAAAAAGGTGATAAAGTTGTAGCTAAACAAGAAATTGGTTCATTACTTATTAACCCTGATGGTTCTATGTCTGAAGTACATTTTGAAATTAGAAAAATTACATCTGACGGGCAGATTAAGAATTTAAACCCTTCTTATTGGCTATATAAATAACATAATAGCTTTTTTTACAAAGCCGTTAGTAACGGGGTTAATACTCCTAAAATCATTGAAATTTTTAACAAAATAGACGCTATTTTATAATTTTTAATTTGGTTTCCAATTAAGATGGAAATAACAGCTAACAATAAAAAGATAAAAGATAAGGCTAATACACCATAAAATAACAAATCACTATCAGTTGGGTTTTCGTTATTGAATCTCATTAAAGTGTTATAAAAAACTTCTTTCCATGTTTGGTATTTGTAGAGATAAATAATCATTACAAAACTTGTCAAAAAAAATATAAAAACCACCAATAATTTAGTTTTTTTAATACCATATTTAATTGGTAAAGTTTGAGCACCCAAACGCATATCTCCTCTAACATCTTGAATATCTTTAACGATTTCCCTTATTAAGTTAATCAGAAAAGCCAAAGCGGACACTAATGCTACAATGTCAATAAAATACCTTGCATAAATAATGTTTGAGTTATCAGGCAAAATAAAATTTTCAATAGGTAAGTTGAAAATTAAAACATAAAGAGGTAGTATTCCTATTAAAAAAGCTACAATTAAATTGCCAATAAATGATTTACGTTTATAGTAAACTGAGTAAAACCACAATAAATTTATACTTAAAAACGCAATTATAGGCATCCATACATTTTGAAGTTTATACCCAATAAAAAGTGCTATGCACAGACCTAACACATTAAAAAACCAATGCCACACCATAGCCCAACGCCTTTTTATATACTTTCCAATAATTAATCTTTTGGGCTTATTGATTCGGTCAGCTTTTACGTCAAAATAATCATTTATAATATTACCTGCAGATGCAATTAAGACTGTTGAAACTATTAACAAAATAAAATTTATATTTTGAAGAACATCTTGCTTTAAAAAAAGTTGAATCACTATCATTACCAATATGATTACCAATAAATTTAGTAATCTAACTAATCTTAAAAAGTGATACAATGTCCTCATTTCATTTTAAGTCCTTATAAAGATTTTACCACATAAACGGTACGTCTATTTAATTGGTGCATAGTTTTCTTTTCTTTTTCAGTAGATAAACTCTCAATAAAATCTTCTGTTAAAGTAACCTGTTTTCCGTTAATTGTTACAGTTGCTGGTTTTGTCTCACCATATCCTTCTGCACTTAACCTATCTTTAGAAATATCTTTACTAATCAGATAGTCCATTACCGCCTTTGCTCTATTTTTTGATAGTTCCATATTGTGAGCGTCATCACCTTGTGCATCTGTATGTCCTTGCAATTCAATTTTCATATTAGGGTTAGCTTTTAAGTAATTTGCTAAATTATCGAGTTCAACATAAGATTCTTTACGTAAACGGTACGAATCCAAATCAAAAAATACATTTTTCAGAACAATTTCTTTTCCTAAATCGTTCATTGGGACAAGAGGTACATCCATTTGGTAAGGTTCGTCAGAGTTTTCAGGTACGGTCAAATTAAAGTGAACAGAAAAAGGATTATACCCTTTTTTATTAACAATAAGTGCGTACGCTCTATTTGTAGGTAGAGTTACCAAAAATTCTCCTGTTTTATAGTCAGATTTTGAATGTACAACTTCTTTGCCAGTTGCTAAATCTATTAATGAAAATTCAGCTTCTAATTTTTCGTTTGTTTTAACATTATAAACCAATCCCGCCATATAGATGGTTCTGGTTGGTCTAACAGATTCGGGTAATTCGAATTGATATAAATCTAAATCTCCAAAACCACCATCTCTATCGCTGGCAAATATGGCCAATTTACCATCTGCAAACACTAATAGTGAGTTTTCATCAGCAGAGGTATTTATTGGATAGCCTAAATTCACAGGGTCTGACCAAGTACCATCAGGTTGTAACTGTGTCATATACAAATCATACCCTCCCATTCCAACATGCCCATTTGATGCAAAATATAAGGTTCTTCCATCTGGATGAATTAATACTGAAGATTCAGAATAAGGTGTATTGATATTGTCAGGTAATTTTTTAGCCCCCCCCCAAGAACCATCACTTTGTAGTTTTGACACGTAGATATCGCCATTTCTTTTATTTCTACCACCAGTTCCACGTATTTGTCCTCTAATGAAATACAATGTTTTTCCATCTGCTGATAATGAGGGCTGAGTTTCCCAATGTATTGTATTTACATTACCTGGTAAATTGATAGGATCCATCCATTTATTACCATACTTTTTGGTTACAAAAAAATCGCAACTACCATACCCTCTTCTATTTTCTCCATAACGACCTCTTTCGTCAGCACAACCTACAAAAATAAGTGTTCTACCATCTGGCGCAAAAGTTGGTGCGCCTTCATTAAACGGGGTGTTAATATTTTTAGGCATAGGCTTACCCACTTGCCAATAATTAGCATCTCCAGTACTGATAAAAAAATCTTCTTGAGCGCCATATCTACTTCTGCTATCACTTACCCTGCGCGTAAACAACAATTGTTTTTGGTCAACGGTTAAGGTTGGAAAATATTCAGGATCCGGTGTATTTACTCCACTACCTACATTAATAGGTTTAAACGGAACGGGATGTTTAATTGCTTCAATAGCAAATTCACTATTTTTAATAATCCAATCCGCCTCTGCAAAATTATCTTTGTTAGCACCAGGTACAGTTTTAAAGTGTTTAGCGTGTTTTAACGCCTGTTCATATCGTCCTATGCGTTGTTCCATTTGCGCCAATTCTAAATATATGTATCCTGTTTTAGAAAAATTAGGATTAATTTCTATGGCTTTGTTGTAAGATTCAACTGCCATATTTAATTTACCCATAGATGCTGCAAAATCGCCTTTCATTAAGTAAGCATCAATAAAATTTGGGTCTTTAGATATAGCTTTATCACACCATTCAATTGCTTCTTTATAATTAGGTCTGCCTGTATAGGGGTCTAGCTCTCTTGTTTTTTGCAAAGCAGTCTCAGCGTATTTAATTGCTTTTTTATTTTTAGTGCTCCATTGTCCTGATTGCGCTGTGGCACAAGACACAAACATAAATAGAATAAGAAAATTTATAATGTATTTCATATTGATTTTAAAATTGATTACTTAGAGTTTATCAAATATTATTCCGCTAAATATAATGTTTTTTTTTTCGTTAGGGATAGGAATGGTAACTGTTTTTAAGAAAAAAATTAAAATTTGTTGGTTTTAAATTACGACCAACGGAAGTGCATTTAAAAGTTTACAAATTGTTTGTTTTGTAAAAACACTAAAATGGATAGTTAATTTTAAAATAACGAAAAACACAATTATTCTGTCAAAGCCAAGAGAATTTGCTAAAAGTTAAGTGTTTTTTACTTTTTATTCTTGTATCTTTTCTAGTACTACTGTAAAGTGTCTCATAATAGGGGCTTCCCATAAAATTTTGTACCCTCTTTTTGCTTCTGTCCTTGATTTGTATATTTTTTTTAACGTTGCTGCAATGTATTCCATGTGGTTATGTGTATATGTTCTACGTGGAATTGCCAATCTTACAAGTTCTAATTCGGGATAACGGTTTTCACGAGTTTCAGGGTCTCTATCTGCTAAAATTGTTCCTACTTCAACCCCTCTAATACCACCAACAATATAAAGTTCTATTGCCAAAGATTGCGCTCTATATTCTTCTTTAGGAATAGTTGGTACAAATTTATTAGCATCTAAATATACTGCATGACCACCAATTGGTTTTTGCACTGGCACACCAAATTCAGCCATTTTTTCACCTAAATACTGTACTTGTGTTATTCTACTAGTTAAATAATCATAATCAAGGGCTTCATACAAGCCTACAGCCAATGCCCCCATATCTCTCCCACTCATTCCTCCGTAAGTAATAAAACCTTCATACATAATGTTAAACGTTATTGCAGTTCTATATATTTCTTCATCATTCAGGGCTATAATTCCCCCCATATTAACCAAACCATCTTTTTTTGAACTCATTGTCATGCCATCTCCATAACTAAACATTTCAGCTGCTATACTTTTAATAGACCTGTTTTTATAGGCTTCTTCTCTTTCTTTAATAAAATAGCAGTTTTCTGCGTATCTGGCCGCATCAAAAAAAAGTTTTACATTGTATGCTTTACACAGTTCTGACACTGCTTTAATATTTGCCATAGATACAGGTTGTCCTCCTGCAGTATTACAGGTCACGGTAACGATAACAAAGGGTATTTTTTCAATTGGGTTAGATTTAAATACTTTCTCTAGTTTATTCAAATCTATGTTACCTTTAAAAGGATGAAATAAATCTGTATTTGTCGCTTCATCAATGATACAGTCAACGACCTTACCTTTTCTATACTCTATGTGTCCTTTTGTCGTGTCAAAATGAGAATTACCAGGAATAATATCGCCCTCTTTTACCATTGCCGAAAACAAAACATTTTCAGCAGCTCTCCCCTGATGTGTTGGAATAAAAAAGTTGTATCCTGTAATATCTTTTACTGCTTTTTCTAACTTTAGAAAAGAACTAGACCCCGCATAAGACTCATCTGCAAGCATTACCTCTGCCCATTGTCTATCACTCATAGCTCCTGTACCCGAATCAGTTAACAAATCAATATAAACTTGATCAGATTTTAGATTAAACAGATTATACTTAGCTTCTTTAATCCATTGTTTACGTTGCTCAACGGTTGACTTTTTAATAGATTCAACCATTTTTATTCTGTAAGGTTCAGCGTAAGGTAATTCCATATTTTTTATTACAAAGCTAACAATACGTTTTATAAATAAATATGATATAAATCATTAGGGTAATATAAAATGAATTTAATTAACACCTTAAATCCACAAGTATCTTCTACTGCAAAGCTAAACTTCACACCATTATTGGGAATGCCTGTCTGCCGACAAAGGCAGGCCTGTTTTTCGACACTCACCACCTGTCTGCGTTTGTACTGGCAGATGACTAATGCTATGTTTGCGTATCTCAAACCTGCGCTCCCCCCATTACTCACCCTCTTTTTTGTTTTTTATGGTGTTCGTGATTTTACCTAGTAAAGTTCTGACGTACATTTTTACTTTTAGGTACAAATTTTATTTGCTTTTTAAGGTGTTTATGAATGATTCTCATTTCGCTACGAACATACCTGCAGATTTAAGGTAACAAAAAAAGGTTGTCTCTTTCAAAACAACCTTATTAAAATATAATAACATTTTGTTTACTAATCTCTTCTATTTAACAAAATTACAATCCAATATAAAAGGTTTGCTATAGCACCCAACGCTGCCACAACATAAGTCATTGCTGCCCATTTTAAAGCGTCTTTAGCACCGTCGTATTCGTCTGCACTGACAATTCCATTGTTTTGAATCCAAGCTAAAGCTCTATTGCTCGCATCAAACTCTACTGGTAAAGTTACCAAAGTAAAAAGTGTAATAACGGCTTGTGCAGCTATAATGATATAAAGTACATATTCAAAAGGAAAAACATTTGACATAAAGTAGCCTAAAAATATAGAAGCCCCAACCACCATATTCATAATCATACCACTGGCGTTTTGAATAGGCACCAATTTAGACCTTAAAGTTAGCATACTATAGGCCGTTGCATGTTGAACAGCATGACCACACTCATGAGTAGCCACCGCTGTAGCTGCTACTGAAGAGCTTGCATACACTTCATCACTTAAATTAACGGTTTTTTTAATAGGATTATAGTGGTCAGTCAGTTGTCCACGCACATGGATGACTCTTACGTCATGAATACCGTAATCTCTCAGCATTTTTTCCGCCACTTCTTTTCCTGTCAATCCAATTTTCAATCTTTCTTTAGAGTATTTAGCAAATTTTGATTTTAGTCTGCCACTTACAAACATACTTATACCCATAAAGATAAAACCAATAATCATTGGCCCCCAATACATTGTTGCTATACCTCCGTCTTGCATAACTTATAAATTTACACCTTTTTTAGTTTCTATCTCCCATAAAACGTAATAAGAACAAAAATAAGTTTATAAAGTCTAAGTAAAGACTTAATGCACCCATTATTGCAGATTTTTTACCTACTTCACTATACGCATCAACTTGTGCCCCTATGTTTTTAAGTTTTTGAGTGTCATACGCCGTTAAGCCAGTAAAAATTAACACCCCTATTCCACTAATAATATAGTCCATAGTAGAAGACCCTAAAAACCAATTTACTACAGAGGCAATTATCAGCCCGATTAAAGCCATATATAAAATAGACCCAAATTTTGTTAAATCTGTCCTGGTTGTGTATCCTAATAGCGCCATTATGCCAAATGTACCTGCCGTTACAAAAAATGTAACCGCAATTGAACTCATGGTATAGGCTAAAAATATAAAACTTAAACTAATTCCTGTTATAACAGAATAGGCTATAAAAGTCATAAATAATGCCGAAAAGGACATTTTTTGAACCCTAAAACTCATTAGCATCACTAATCCTAAAGGGGCTAACATTACCACCCACCCTAAAATTGTCATGCCACCTGTTTCAAAATTTATCAAGTACCTTAACAACTCTGGTGTTGTTCCAAATAAGTAAGCGGCTACACCTGACAGGGCTAACGCCACAAACATCCATGAAAATACTTTTGACATAAATGTTTTTGATAACTCTGCACTTTCTATAGCTGTGCTGTATTGATTGTCTATTATTTCGTTTCTCATCTTTTTTTAATTTTTTGTTTTTATCAAAGTTAATAATTCTGTAATAATATTTGAATTTTAGTTATGCTTTTTTTAGCAAATACCTTACCTTTGCCTAATAAACTGACATTTTGTCTTAAATTATAAAAAATGATTGTAGTTACAGGTTCGACAGGATTTATATCGTCTTGTTTGGTTGCAGAGTTAAATCAAAAAGGATTTAGCAACATTGTCGTTGTTGATGATTTTTCAAGAGAAGACAAAAACAAAAATTTAATAGGTAAATCAATAGTAGCCAAGGTGCCACGAATGGATTTTTTTAAATGGGCAGATGATTTTAAAACTGAAATTGACTTTATTTTTCACTTAGGCGCCAGAACAGATACCACTGAGTTTGATTATTCTATTTTTGACAAACTAAATGTTCAGTACTCTAAGAATATGTGGCAATTTTGTACAGAACGTCAAATCCCTTTAGTTTATGCGAGTAGTGCAGCCACTTATGGTATGGGCGAGCACGGATACAATGACGTCCACTCTATTGTTGAAAAGTTAAAACCATTAAACCCTTATGGGGAATCTAAAAATGATTTTGATAAATGGGTTTTAAAACAAGACCAAACACCTCCCTTTTGGGCAGGATTAAAATTTTTTAATGTATATGGCCCTAACGAATTTCATAAAGGAAGAATGGCGTCAGTGATTTTTCATGCATTTAATCAAATTAGTAAAACTGGTGGAATGAAACTTTTTGCATCTCATCATCCCGATTATAAAAACGGTGAACAATTGCGTGATTTTGTGTATGTAAAAGATGTTGTTTCTGTTTGTATGTACTTAATGTCAAAACAACCAAATAGTGGGTTATATAATTTAGGAACAGGCAAGGCACGTACTTTTTTAGACTTAGCCAAAGCCACATTTAAAGCTATGAATAAAAATGAAAGCATTAGCTTTATACCAACGCCTGAAGACATTAGAGATAAATATCAATACTTTACTGAAGCTAATATGTCTAAGCTAATTAACAGTGGATACAAGCAACCTTTTTACAGTTTAGAAGATGGCGTTAATGATTATGTGAAAAATTACTTGACACCTAATAAGTATCTATAAAAGAAAAAGTATTTGTTGTCTATTAGACCTGACATTTAGTTTTTAAGCATTGTGCAAATTTATAAACTAAACGCTACTGACTTGAGATGCTACTCAACAACAATTTTACCAGAATAATGTTTTCCTTCAATTAAGATAGAATAAAAATACACCCCTGGTTTAACTACATTACCACTCAAATCTTTTCTTTGCCATAATATTTTTTGTTGCCCTTGGCTTAGTTCCCCTTGCCATAAATTATTAATTAATTTACCTTGTGCGTCATAAATAAATACGCTTGTAAAAGCTGTATTATTTAGATTAAACTCAATAATTGTTGATACATTTAAAGGATTAGGGTACGCCTTTACATTAATAGTTGAAAATACCTCTTCATTTTGAGCTAAATAAATACTATTTAAACTGTCTATATTGACGTTTTCATCACCTAACTGGTAAGCCATAAAATGAAAATAAATCAAAAACATTTCGTCAGTTGTATTTAATCCAGCGCCTATATTAATTGGCGGGTTATTGGGGTTGTGAGGATTATTAACTGTGTTATCATAAATTCCAATACCATGAATTTGTGAACCTGCAACTATTTTTTTTGGATATTCAAACCAATAGAAATCCTGCCATTCAAAATCCCAATGAGGAATTTTAATAAAGGGAATAGTATCGTTTGATGGTGTAGTTGAATACGACTGAATAGACTTACCTATAAGGTGCATGTGAGGAAATACACTTAGTAAAGTAAAATCTGTAGGAATACTAGAAAAAGTATTTGTAACTGTATCAATTTGATTTGCATTAATTGTAAAACTCCAGTCTTGAATAATTGGAGCGGCGTTAATTTGTCTAAATGGAGAGACATTGTCGTCATAAAAATAGAAATTTACTGAGGTCTGGTCAAATGTTCCATAGCTACCTTCAGGATAATGCATAGCCAAAACAATATCTGAACCTGCTTCTAAAATCATTCCAGCAGAAAAGTTTTGCGAAGACGGGAATATTGTTGGTGTAGCTCCAGGTGTGTATCCCATCATTAAATTACCTGCTACTGGTCCACCACAATTACCACCAATAGTGTCTGTTGTATTACTGTTAGTTGCATCTGAATACACTAAACAATGATGAACAGTTGAATAATTTCCAGGTATGACTTCAATGGCTTTTAACTTTTTTATCTTGAACTAAACCAGATGGAATAACAAAACAAACATAATCATCACTAAAAGGGGTTGCCTTACTCATATAGTTAGGGGCTTGAATCACTAAATCTGGCACACCAGGCAATTGTTGACTTCCATTATAGATTGGTGGTGGTGGCGCCATTGTTGGATCGCCCTCTAATGCGCCATCATTTACCCAGTTAATTAAAATGTTTTTTTCTTGCTGCGTTAAAACCCTCTCCCCTGAATAATGTTGATACGCAGTATCAGCTGTCCATGGAGGCATAATTCCATTAGACACATAATTAAGAATTAAAGGGGCGTAATTACTTGCTTGTGTATAAGTCATTAATGAGTTTGGTGCTATTCCATTTGGATTATGACAGCTAGTGCAGTTATTGTACAACACCGTTGCCGCGTGTTCTGACCAAGTTGTTTGAGCTACACTTGTAAAACACAAAACATGCAAAGCAAAAAATGATAATAATTTCATGTTTTTTTGATTGTAAATATATGAAAATCTTATAATTAAACCAATAAAACAGTTTTTTAAAAAAAATAAGTGATTTTTATAACCATAAAGATAAAGTTTTAACATATCTGA
>DQTE01000177.1 GCA_015662905.1 Crocinitomix sp.
TCATCAACGATATCATAAAACATTATTTTTCTATCTTTTATATCCTGCTGACACCAATTAAACCAATAAAATCTCGGTCTATTTTGAGCCGAAAATAAATCTGAATTTATAGCAACATGTTCAACCTTTAAAACTTCACTAAAAATTTTACTCCATTGTTTAGCCATTCTAACATTTTCTAATAAAAAATATTTAGGTTTTAGTTCTTCCTTGGCTCTTACAAATTCCCAAAAAAGAAAAGATTGACCTATAAAGGAGAAGCCATTTTTAACTAATTCTTTATACTGTTCTAAGCTAGTTATTTTAATATTGCATTTTGTAGCCATACCTTTATTGTTACCAATAAAACTTAAATTTTGGCAGGGGCTACCACCAACTAAAATAGTTTCTGCGTTAGGATATTTATTTTTTATTTCAATTCTAAGTTTATTAAAATCTATGTTTCTTACATCTCCAAGTTTTATATTATTTGGAAATAAATAGTTCTCATGTAATAAAGCCTTTAAATCAATTTCGGAGGTGTAAACCTCCAATACATTAAAATCATTTTCTTTTATTGCTAAAGGTGCAACGTTAATTCCATTGAATAAAGATACAACAACTATTGATTTACTCATAACTGTTAACCTGCATAAATAAATCTAAATCTTTTAAATATAATTCGCTGTATTTTAAGACATATCTTTTTATAACTCTTTTACAAATCAAAGTTTTAGAAACATATCTAGCAACATTAAAAATTTGGTCGTCTTTAAACTCATAAATAACAACACCAACACATTCAACATAACCCAAATCTTTATTATAAGAGAAGTGGAATATAATAACTTTTTCATTTTTCATTTTTAGTCCTTAGCAAGATAAATATAATAGTGACCTAAGTCACGACTGGTTTCTATTCCATGAGCGATTAAACGCTTTAATTCTTTTAAATTAATCTTCATAAGTTTCAAACCATTCAGTACGAAAATTAACAATATTTTCAATCTTATTAATAACTTCTTCAGAACTGTTACAATCAAAAGATAAACTCTTAAAAGCCAATTCTCTTGGGTATTCATCATTTTCATACACATTACCAACATAGCCAGTATATCTTACACTATCATCAAAACCGTAAAACATAATGTCAATAGAGTAACTACTTTTTTGTGAGTCTTGTTTCAAGACATTTTGATTAATTTTTAAATTCATTTTAAATCCTTATTTTTTAATGAAAAATTTTAAGTTCTTAAGCTAGAAGCCAAGAACCACTCTTAATGGATTATAATTATAACCCATCACTCCTTAAATATCGCTTAAATAAATATTTAAATATTTTATCTAATTTTTCAACACTTTTATTAGAATTTAAACCGTCTATTCTTTCTCTCAAATTAGTTATATAATGAGGAACAATTTGAATACCAAAAAATCCTTTATTTAAAAAAGTTTTTGTTTGAGTAAATCTTGTGTTATAGAAAAAATTTTTAGGAAATAAAGTCAAGCTGTAACCCTCACCTTTTTCACTCCAATTTAAAACAACTTTCTTAGCCATAACATTTCTAATCAACATACTTAAAGCCAATCTTTCATAATCTAAATTGTGCATATTCTTAACTCCTTTTGAAGCAGAAAAACCGTGATTATAACAGTAAACCTTTTGACCTATAATAAAACCTTTTAATAATCCCTCTTTATCATTTTCTTTCTTAAGAAGACCTAATGTTTTATTACAATAAAGATGACCCAATCCAATTTTTTCTAAATCAAAATTTCCTTGAATACTATCTGTATCTTGGTAATAAATTTCTCCTCCATGTTTTTTAATTTCTCTTCTATAACCACTCATCAAAATTCTAGCACTTTCAGTTATACGCCCTGCGATATCAAACCTTGAATATTTCATTGAATATTTGCTTAACTCACCCTCTGTCTGATGTAAAAAGTTTTCTCCATGATTAACCATACTCTTGCTTTGTATTCTTTCTAAGGGATTTAAAATGTAATTATCTTGGATTTGTTTTTGACCGTACTTACCATACAATCCATTCAAAAACAGTTTATAAATAATGTCATTCTCTACATCGCTTTTCCTCTTTGAATAATTATCCATAACAAAATCTTCAAATATTTTATTTTTCGCTTTACTTACACATTCTACAATGCCATGGATTTTAATAATATTATTAATCAAACCCAGCTCAAAAATATACTTTAAAGATATATCGCTTATTTTAACTCTGTTAATACCAAACCTATAAAAGTTACTTTTCTTCTTTTCGTCAAATGTTGGAAATATTCTTAGGTCTTCTCTGTCAACAAAAATTTCACAATCAATATAAAAGATATCTTCATTTTTTAAATTCTTTAAAACATTTTCCATGGTAGGAATAACCATTTTAAACCCACCCTCATTAACGTATAAATCTTTCATAACAGAGGGGTACAAACTGTTTACATCATAATAATTAACTTCATCATATTTATATTTAAAGTTAATAAACTTCTCTGTATGACCTCCAAAATAATATCCATGATTAAAAAAAGTTGAGCTGTTCTTAACGTTAAAAGTTCTATTATGTACATCTTTATTAATATATTTTTTATTCATAACTTTTAAAGCTAAACTGGGTATTGTCAAGAATTTACTAATTCCATAATTTTGATTTATCATTGTAGTAAACTTCAAAACGGCACTATAAGTGAGGAAACAATCACGTCGACAATATTCCTCTAAAACTTCTTCTTCCAAGTCCAACACATTACTTTTTTCATTTTCCCATTCAGTCCATGAGACTTTTAAATATTTATTAACAACATTTTTTAGACTCATCGGTAATAAACTTAAACTGTTTAAAAAAGTAAATTGACCAACTTTAACGCTTAGTATCATGTTACCACTTTGTATCATAGTAACATCATGACCTATAAAATATTCTCTTAAGAAGAAGACAAAATCAAAGTTTAGATTATGGAAGTAGAATTTTTTTATTTTACTGAAGTGCATAATCTTAAACATCTCTTCAACACTCCAAGCAGTATGAAAATTATGACCGTCAAAGACAA
>DQTE01000120.1 GCA_015662905.1 Crocinitomix sp.
ACAAGTATAGACTTTGAAATGCGAAAAGCAACTAGTAATAATGAAGTTGGATGTGATACCACAACTTCCGATGATTATCATGATCTATGGTATTATTTTCAAATGCCTGTAAATGGAAATATTTACATAAGTGGTGTTCAAAATTGGAATAAATTTCAATTATTAGATGCCTCTTGCACAGGTAGTGAGATATATTGTTTTAATACTAATGGATATTTTCACAACTTAATTTCTGGTAATACCTATAAACTTAGAGTTTTTAGAAAAACCTCAGATACCGCTAAAAATTATCGCTCTTTCACCATACAAGCTTTTGAAACAGCTACGAACGATACCTGCGCTACTGCGGAACAAATACCTGCAATTCCAACACTTAATTCAACAAGTATAGACTTTGAAATGCGAAAAGCAACTAGTAATAATGAAGTTGGATGCGATGCTACAACTTCCGATGATTATCATGATCTATGGTATTATTTTCAAATGCCTGTAAATGGAAATATTTACATAAGTGGTTTTCAAAATTGGAATAAATTTCAATTATTAGATGCCTCTTGCACAGGTAGTGAGATAGATTGTTTTAATGGTAATGGATATTTTTACAGCTTAGTTTCTGGTAATACCTATAGACTTAGAGTTTTTAGAAAAACCTTAGATGCCGCTAAAAATTATCGCTCTTTTACTATAAAAGCCATAGAAACCGCCACAAACGATCTATGTATAAACGCCATAAACTTAACCGTAGGTGTTTTTGATGAATTTAAAGAAACCAAAACACTATTTGGAGCTAGCCCAAGTGGATCTTCATTGCCTCCTCCAAATTGTGGAGCAAATGATACCGATAATGATGTTTGGTTTACAGTTCAAGTACCATCATCTGGTAAATTAACTATTGAAACAAGTCAAGCAATTGGTTCAACTCTAAATGATACTATAATACAAATATTTGAAAATTCTTGTGGCAGTTTTACTGAAATTACTTGTGATGATAATTCTGGGGAAGCAAATTTTTCTAAAGCATCCGTTTCTGGTAGAATTCCTACAGAAACTTTATATGTTAGACTTGTAGAAAATGGAAATAATATTGCCGATTATTATAACATATTTGCTTATGATAACGATTGTACAAGTCGTACTATTTGGAATGGAACATCTTGGTCTAACCTTGCTCCTACTTCAAATTCTATTGCAATCTTTGATGGAAACTATACTGCCTCAACTACTGGTTTAGATATGTGCATGTGTAAAATTAATGATAATGCAACCATTACAATTGAAGGTGGAAAATATTTTAATCTTACAAATGATTTAATAAATGAAGGACATCTAATAGTAAACAACCAAGCGTCTTTTGTCCAAACCGATGAAAATTCAACAATTATTGGTTCTGGTTCTTTTACAACAAAAATTGAAACCAATTCATTACCCGATTCTAGATATACTTATTTTTCATCACCTGTTCAAAATGAACAAATATCTGTTTTTAATTCTTGGGCAGAAATGAGTAAAATATATAAATTTGATAGCCTCACACAAAATTGGAGTTTAACTAATTCGTTTAATATGATGACACCAGGAAAAGGATATATTGTAAGACCACCAAATCCAGTTGTATTTAATACACCATCAACTGGTACTGCAACCTCATTTATTGGTGAAACATCTTTTATTGGTAAATTCAACAATGGTGATATTACACATAACTTAACTTACAATACTGGTGGTTTTGATGATGATAATGAACTTTTAGGAAACCCATATCCATCAGCCATAGTAACTGCAACATTATTTACGGATAATCCAAGAGCAAATGCTTTTTACTTTTGGACACATGATAATCCCGAAAATGCAGGTGTTTGGATTGATGATTATGCAGTTTATAACAGTTTAGGTTATACCTCTGGAAACTCTTCTACTCCTGCGCCAACTTATATTGCAAGTGGTCAAGGTTTCTTTGTTGTTGGTTCAACAGATGATTTTATTAATCCACTTACATTAACTTTTAAAAACTCGCAACGAGTAAAAGATCAAAACAATCAATTTTTAAGACCCGTTGATAACAATTTAGATAAGATATGGCTAAATTTATCTAACATAAACTCTGGTATAAATAGTCAAATACTAATTGGTTTTAATTCTATTTGTACTAGTGGTTTTGATGCTCAATATGATGCTACACGTTTTAATAGTGGTAGTATACTTTCATTTTACTCAACTGGTATTGGTGTAGATACTGAAAAATTAGCTATTCAAACAAGAGGTTTATTAACCAGTCAAGATGAAATAATCCCAATTGGTTTTGAAATTTCAGACACAGCTGTATCTTCTCTAATAATTAGCATTGACCATTTTGAAAATTTAGCAAATACCGATGTTTTTTTAAACGATACACAATTAAATATAATACATAATTTAAAATTGAGTGATTATAATTTCACACAGAGCCAACTTGGCAATATCAATACTAGGTTTGAATTAATCTTTAGCAGAAATACTTTAAACACACAAGATAACATATTAGATATTGATAATTTAATTGTTACAAATATTTCAGAAAACAAAATCAAAATAAAAGCTAAAAGTTCCAGCGTTATTTCAAAATTTAAAGCTTTTGATGTTTTAGGTAAATTAATTATAAACCTAAAACCAAATAAATCAAATTTTATAATTAATACACCAAGTATAAAACAAGGAAGCTTATTGTTTATTAAAGCACAATTAGAAAATGGAAAAATACTAAATACCAAATTTATAAAATATTAAAAAATGGTTCTACTGCAAATTTAGTGGAATTAATTAACTTTGCAAAAAAAGATGACAAAAATAGTATCCCAATAT
>DQTE01000022.1 GCA_015662905.1 Crocinitomix sp.
AGTAGTTGGGTCTGCTCCCACTGCACTGTTATCGTAAAACTCAATACTGTAATCAACTCCGTTAAGTAAACCCTTTAATACTACACCTATTTCAGCATCACTGTTGTTATTTTCACAATCAAAGGCTTGTAAAATTTCTGGCATTTGAAGGCCATTTTGATTACTACTAGCACCATTTGTAGTTACACCATTGGTATCTATATCAATTGCTAAACCACCGTTGTTGTATATTGAGTTACCTAAAATTTGGTTATTATTACTTGGTGTTGATGAAAATGCGACAATACTAATACCATCACCTCCATTATGTGCTATTACGTTACCTTCAGCCAGTCCTACTCCTCCAATTTCATTATCTAAACTTCCACTTATAAATATACCGCTATTTGTATTGCCACCTGGAGAATTATTAGGTTTAACACCTATAAAGTTATTTTGAATAGTGTCATAAGAAGTATTTTGTAAATAAACACCATAACCATTACCACAAATGTAATTGGCGTTTCCAATTTTATTACCTGTAGATGAGTCAAAAATAGCAATTCCAATATCATTACCTAAAATAGTTGTATTATCATAAGCCAAACCTATGTTATTATTTAGTATTTGATTGTTATCAGTACCGCTATCTGCTATCGCTATTCCTTTGTCACTATTACCACATATTATATTTTTGTCCGTTGAGTTTGCCCCTCCAATAATATTATTTTGAGCTCCGCTAGTAATACCAATTCCCTTATTATTTCCTAACAAAGAATTTCCAGAAGTATCTACCCCTATAAAATTACCTTTAACCTCATTATTATCAGTATTAACATCTAAAATTCTTATACCATAATTTGAATTACCACTAATTACGTTACGTTTTAGTATATCTGTTAAATCACCACCAATAGTATTAGAAGAAGCACCACTTGAAATTTTTACACCTATTGAATCGGCTAGTGCATTGGTACCTGCTATATCCGTTCCTATTAAATTCCCTTCAACTTTATTATTGTTGGCTGAGTTGGTAAGCTCAATTCCAATAATATTTCCACTTATCAGATTATTGGGTCCAATATTGTTACTTGAGCTATTGTTTACGTAAACGCCTACCTCATTAGGTAAAAAAATTAAACCGTTACCACCTGTCCCTATTTTGTTACCCTCAATGAAATTATCATTACTATTTGATAAAATAGAAATACCCGTACTATCGTTTCCTGAAATAACATTACCTTGATATGGATTACTCCCTACCCCTTGTCCAATATTGATAGATGTACTATTATTTTTTAAAACAATACCATGTAAATTGGGTAACTCTGCCATCCCACCTAATTTAGACCCAATTTTACAATTTTGTATTAATTGATTTGATGAATTATCTATAACAATACCATAAACATTACCGCTAATTATAGGACCGTTTGTACTACTATTATCTATACCTATGTTATTAGCTGAAATACAATTAACAACATAAACACCAATTTGATTTTGAAATGAATTACTTAAAGTTGAATCACTTCCAATGTAGTTTCTATATATTCTATTACTTGATACACCATCAAAATAAATACCAGCTCCTGTATTGGAAGATATTATGTTTTTATAAAATGCAGGTGCACCTGATGTTGTAGCCTGACCAATTTCGTTATTATTAGCACCATTTAAAAATTCGATACCATTGGTGTTAGGCACAGCTATAGTTGTTCCTGAACCATCATAAAATAGACCTATAAAGTTACCTCCAATTTTATTATTCTGAACACTAGAACCATCAAATTTAATGCCTGTTGTATTCCCACTTATTACGTTATTCTGACTAGTCAATAGCCCCCCTATAATGTTGTTTTGAGAATTACCAATGATTTCTACACCAATAGTGTTCCCTTTAGAAACACCTGCTGTAGTAATACCAATTAAATTATTTTGTATGAGTGTTCCATTTGAATTTTCAATTTTAATACCTGTAAGACTATTTGCTGAAATAATGTTCCCCTTATTTAACCCTATAAGAACTGGATTTGATGTATTATTTATATAAATACCATGTTGCAAATTTCCAATATTTAAATTGGTTGTTGTATCATTATAGCCTAAACCTATAATGTTGTTGTCTATTTTACAATTTGAAGCACTATTTAAAACTTGAATACCATCATTTTTATTTGCTGAAATAATATTTCTACCACCTAAATTAGAAATACCAATAGTGGTATTAGTAGCTCCGTCTATCATAACACCTGGTGAAAAACCACCAGAAAGAAGGTTAATTGATGTATTACCATCTGGACTAGGCCCAATGAAATTACCTAAAACTTTACAATAATTAGCACCTGAGCCAATATATACATTTGAATTAGTACTATTACTAAAGGAAGTATTTACACCATTTTCTGAAATTACATTTCTTTGGTAATGATAAATACCACCTATAACCGCACTTTCATCTTCTATTTTAACACCTATGCTATCATTTGATGCTAGAGTATAACTGTTGGAAGTATAATCATTATAAAACCCAATATGGCATCCAAATAGATTAAAATTATTTCCATTTTCATTATAAACACCTACATCAGTAAAGCTGTGTATTTCAAGCCCTGAAATTGTTGCATTGTTAGAGGGAGTAGAATTACCTATTTGAATACCTATGCCGTTTGTCATGCTTGTACTTGGTTTTATTTGTATTAAGCTGTCGGCAGGGGTGACAGTGCCAGGTGTAGTACCTGGTCCGGGTATAGCTGTTCCTTCTTGACTATAACCATCAATATATGTATTATCAATCAATAGAAAAAGGGTATTATCTAGCACTATTATATCTGTTGCAGGATCAAATGAGGGCAAATTAAACTCTATATAACCACCGCCTTGTGCTTCAATTGCAAGAGAGCCTGACCCAGAAGCATAAGTGTTAGTAACTCTGGCGGAGGTATATTCAACTGGTCCTATGTCTATAGTCCCAATTCCCCTTGGCGCTCTACGGCAGTCTTTTGTTAGGGTGATAGGAAGGCTAACACCATAACCAATCAAAAGAGATGATGGGGTTAGTTTAAAATATTTTAAGCCATAGCCATCTTCTATTGGGGTTGGTGTGATGTTTAATGATGTACCAGAGGATAAGGAATTAGAATTACTATTATATAATGCGACAGTTTCTCCCGAATTTAAAACTAATAAATTCCCTCCTTGATCATTAAAATTACCTGTAATTTGGGAAATTTGTTGACCAGAACCATTACTAGTAAATGCATTGTTGTATAAATAAATAGTAGTACCGCTACCGTTTACTGCATATAACGCCTGTCCAGTTGTTGCATAATTACTATGAAACATATTGTTAATTAAATCTACATTAGCAGAATCTCCAAAATATATTGCTCCACCTTTACCAAATGCACCAAACATATTACCAATTGTATTGTTACTATAAAACGTACAATTTACAATTAAAGACCCTGTATCGCCTATCATACTTACAGTACCATTGCCTGTATTGTTATTATTTATAAACGCAGAGTTTTGTATTGTTATTTGTGAAGTATCACTGTGTATAACTGAAACACTATTATTGCTTTCAAACAAACAATCAATAAAGGTGATATTTGTTGAGTTATTTATTGTTATTAAGGTATCTAAAGTATTTGAGTTAACAACCCCTATACCTTTAATTTTAATATTATTAACATTACTAAAATTAAACAACCTGTTATTATTTGTTGAAAAGGCATTGTGTTTTGGGTAGGGACCTATAATTGTAAGGTTGTTTGTGGTAAAATTAATTATTGAATCTACTGTAATAGTACCTTTAACGTCAATGATAATGGTATCTCCACTTGAGGCATTGTTTACCGCCCACCTAAAAGAATTTGCACCACTATCGTTTACATTTGTAACAATAATATTAGCAGCCATTAGTTGAGTAGTGGTAAAAAGCACTACTAGCAATATTCCAATTTTTAAAATTTTCATATCAAAATCATTATTACCTTACTTGAATATCTATACGATAATTTTAACTCTTTGGTTGGCAAAGTAAAATAATTAAATTTATTCAGTCATTATTTTAAACAATTCATTTAATTTTTTATCATATTTTTTAAACGGCACTGTTTCGTAATTTTCGGTAGGCTGAAAGTCTTTATCTGTAATTTCTTTTGGTGTAAATTTGGTGGCTTCTACTTTCATAATTATGCCAAATCTATCAATTAAATATACTAAGGGCATTCCTTTAGTATTTTTATAAGCTGTAAACCAACTTACATCTTGAATGGTAAAATCTTCTGTAAAACAACAGTCTGTTTCTGGTATGGTATCTTTTTTACAGTCAATTTTATACTTTACAGTTGAGCACCCAACAAGGCTATCACTTTTACCAACTTTTTTTACCTCATATTCAGGCTGAGTGCTTAAAAAATAATCTAAATCTTCAGGTGTTAAAAACGTATTTAACACATCTGAACCAAAGTCTAACCTCATTTCTAAGCTATAATCGGCCTCATCTGCCACAATTTGAGTGGTAAACATTGCCCCTCTTTTAATGGTAGCAATAGACTTTGTACCTTTAAACTTTACAGTCAGTTCTTTAGGTAACATCATTTCCATTACACCAGAAATCTCGTTGTAAGGATACGTTATTTGATATTCAATTTCGCCTTGTTCTATTTTACTTCCCTTACAAGATAAAACAATAAATGGTAGAAAAAAAATAATAAATAATCTGCTCATACTGGTTGTTTATAGAAATTATTAAACAACAAATATAAAAAGATTTGTGAAAATTCAGCTTAAATTATCTAGCATATTATAAAATACTTCTCTACAACTGTTTAAAGTTGGTGGAGAATTAAAAACAGTTTAGTTTAATTTTTCTTTTTTTTAGCTGCTTTTTCCATTTGTAATCTTTGGGCTTCTTCTAAACGTTGCGCAAATTTGGATTTACCTTTTTTCTTAGGGTTAGCTTTATTGGCTTTAATTTTTTGGTGAATTTTTTCTTCATCCAAAATAAACTTTTTAATGGCAAACATAATTCCCATGGTCATAAGGGTAGATATAAAATAATAGTAACTTAACCCAGATGAGTAATTATTAAAGAAGAATATCATCATAAACGGGAAGAAGTACATGATATATTTCATATTTGGCATTCCCTCTTGTTGAGGTTGTTGCATATTTTGACTATTAAAATGAGTATAAGCTAAGGTTGTAAACGCCATTAGCAAGGTAAATAAAGAAATGTGGTCGCCGTATAATGGTATATCAAATCCAAAATTATAGATTGAATCGTAAGATGATAAGTCCTCAGCCCACAAGAATCCTTTTTGTCTGATTTCAATAGATGAAGGGAAAAGTCGGAAAATGGCAAATAAAATAGGCATTTGAATTAGCATAGGTACACACCCTGCCATAGGGCTTGCGCCAGCTTCTCTATAAAGCGCCATTAATGCCTGTTGTTTTTTCATTCCATCTTCTTTTTTGGGATATTTTGCGTTAATTTCGGCAATTTCAGGTTTTAATACTTTCATCATTGCAGATGACTTATACATTTTATAATTAACAGGACTTAAAAAAAGTTTTACAATTATGGTTAATATTAAAATAGCTAAGCCAGCACTTATCCCCCAGCCCATAAAGGTATTAAACATTGGGCGTAAGGCGTAAACATTAATCCATCTAAATAGTCCCCACCCTAAATTAACGATATCCTCTACTCCGTTATTATAAATTGCTAAAACATCATAGTTGTTAGGGCCAAAAAACATTTTAAAATTAAGTGGTTGTTGAAATGTGGTTAATCCTAAGTTCAAATCGGCTTTGTATATTTTTAGATAAGTTGTATCTGTTTCATCTAAGTTTTTAATTTCAACCTTTGAGCCTTGCGTAAATCCTTTATTGTACATTACAATGGCAGAAAAAAAACTTTGCTTAAACGCCACCCATTTTGCTGGTGATTCTAAGACTTCTTCATCATCTGTTCCTTCAGATAAATAGGTATATTTTCCATCCTCATCATAAAAAACGGTACTTGCTCTTTTTTCGGTTGGCAAATGTTTTTCGGTAGAGAGTAATTTAAAGTTTGCTGTTAATTTGGTGTTAGAGGCGTCAGCATCACTAAATCCATTAAAGGCTATTGTAAAATCTAAATCATAGGTGTTTTGATTTAATTTGTAATTAAACGTTATAGTTCCTTTTCCATCTTGCGCCTTTAGTTTTATAAAATTTTGGTTTGATTCTATAATTTTAAAATCTAAATTGTTTGTGTTTTTCAGTTTGCCGTTGCTAAAATATTCTATACCATACATAGATTGTTCATCAAAGAGCTCTAAAGGTTTTTTATTTTCAGTTATATAATCATCATAACTATAATAACCTTTAATTTTAGCACTTATAATTCTTCCGCCTTTGTTAGTAACATCAATAGTAATTTTATCATTTTCTATGCTGACAATTTGTTCTGGTATTTCTTTCTTTTCTTTGGTGGTGTTGTTAATCTGAGATAGAGGTAAAAGCGTGTCTTTTTGTGTCATTGTGTTTATAAAAACTGCCATATTTGTAACAGAATCAATAATTTGAACACCATTAGTATCAAATTTTGGAATTAAAATACTTTGTTCGGCATCTTTAAACGCTACAGCATTTTCCTCTTGTAATACTTGATTAACGTCTTGTTTTATATTTTTTAAGGAATCGGCTTTGGTTTGTTCCTTAGCTTTAATTGCTTCAATTTCCTCATCAGAGGGGGCATTTAACCAGCTAAATGTTAATAATATAGCACCTATCAATAAAAGTCCTGTGATTGTGTTTTTATCCATTTTATAAAAATTAGACTGCAAAAATAATAATAATATTTTTAGTTGAGAGGGTTTTAGTTGAAAGTGTTTTAGTTGAAAGTGGATTAGTTGAAAGTTGGGTATTTGTGAGTTTTTTTTTTGAGGGGGGGGGCGTGATTGGCTGACGGGGGTTATATGTCAAGTTTTTGTAGGGCTTTGATGTAATTTTTGTACACGTTTGTATCTTTGTTTTGTTTCAAATCTTTAGCATAGTCTTTAATTATTTCGGCTTGTTGTTCAAGGTTAAAATGTTTTAGCTGTCGATTGATTAAATTATGTTTTCCGCCGTAATCGTATCCGCCATATTTTTGAGCGAGTAAGGCTTCAAAAATGTATTGAATACCCAATTTTTCAAATTGTGCTACGTGCACCATTTCGTGGATTAACCAGCTTAAATCGCTATTGTGAGTTTTGCAGTTGATAGAACGCGAAAAATTTATGGTATTCATCCAAACAAATCCCAAATGTGTTTTTTTAACTTTTTTAGCACCAATTTTTGCCCATTTGGAGTTTTCATTTATCCTAATGTGTTTGAAGTTAATAATTGAACCATAAATTTTTCTTAACTGTTTTATTTCATCATCAGACAAATGACGAGTTTTAGTAAACGATTTGAATATAAAATTTAATAAATATGAAAAACCAAAAATTTCTAAACATTTTATTGGTATGAGGAGTATCCAAAATAACACATTATATACGTACAAAATTATATTTTGTTTTTTGTTGTACAAGTTTCTCTTGGTGTGGAAAATTGGAAAAATATGCCAAAATAAGTGCTGTATTTTAGACCAAACAAAAAACACTACTTTTACACTTTTTTACCTATAAGCTCAACAATCAAAATTATGACGGCAAAGCATAGTATAAATGCCAATATAGGCGATAAACCTAAGGCTGTGAATAAAGTTCCAAATATAACGGAAACAACGCCAACAGTTAGCGCATAAGGAATTTGAGTTCTAACGTGGTCTATATGATTACAACCGCTAGCCAGTGAACTTAAAATTGTGGTATCAGAAATTGGTGAACAGTGGTCACCTAATACAGAACCTGCAAGTACACTGCTTACCACATTGTAGAAAATTAAAATGGCTTCATTGTATTCAAAACCTGCGCCCATAGATAGCGTCCAGGTGGCTTGTAACACTAAAGGATAAACCAACGCCATAGTTGACCAAGACGAACCAGTAGAAAATGCTACAAAAGCAGATAATACAAAGGTAAAAGCAGGCAATAACCAAGTCGCTATATTTCCATCAATAAGATGGGCAATAAAATCAGCTGTGTGCATATCCTCAGTAATAAGTGCAAGAGACCATGCTAAAACCAGTATTAGAATGGCAGGAATCATTGTTTTAAAGCCCGATATAGCTGTTTCAATGGTGTCTTTTAAATTCATTATGCCTTGAGATGTTGTTAAAATTACGGCGAACAATAAGGCAGATAAAGACGCCCATAACAAGGCTACATAAGAGTCGGCAGAACCTATTAGTGACCCTAATTTTTGAGTAAATGTATCAGCTGGCATATCAAGCACTGACATATTAGCCCAAATTTCGCCCCAACTTAACCCTGTTAAAGAGTGATTAACGTTTGTCAACTGATTTTGTAAGCTTTCAAACCCTGTGTATAATAATCCTATCAGTGTTCCAAGCACAATGGTAGCAACAGGAATTATGGCATTAATGGCTTTAGGTGTAATTCCTTCAACAGGTTGTAAATCTTCTATTTCTGTTAAGTCAGCGGTATTTTCTTCAGGATTGATAATCACACCTTGCCTTGCTCGTCTCTCAGCCTTTAACATAGACCCAAAATCTTTTTGACGCCAAATTAAATAGAACATAAAAAACAAGGTTAGGATAGGATAAAACGAATAAGCTAAACTATTTAAAAAAATAGAATATACCCCTTCAGATATGTGAGTTTGAGAAGCGTTAATTTTATCCAACCCACTAGATATATAACCTAATTCAGCACCAATCCAAGTTGTTACAAAAGCTATGGCTGCTACGGGTGCAGCTGTTGAATCAACAATATAAGATAATTTTTCTCTTGAAATTTTTAACTTATCAGTGATTGGACGCATTGTATTTCCTACGACTAATGCGTTAGCATAGTCATCAAAAAAAATAGCAATACCCAACCCCCAAGTAGCTAGCTGTCCAGAACGGGCATTTGTCGCATACTTGACAATTTTATTTACAATACCCTGCATACCACCATTGCGAGAAATAATGGCTACAATTCCGCCAATTAAAATAGAAAAAACAACAACACTCAAATGTCCAGAATCATTTAGCGAGTTTAATATATAAGTGTCAATTACGCTAAAAAAACCTGTAAATACACCTATAAAACCCTTGGCATACACACCCATAATAGCACCACCAATAAACAACCCCGAAAACAACGAAAAAATCACCTCTTTAAAAACCAAAGCAAGTAAAATTGCTATAATTGGCGGCAAAATAGACATCCATAGAGGAATTACTGAGGTTTTAGGTTGGTTATGTTCATATCCTCTAATTTCTAAAGTTTTATTTTCTGTAAAAGATTTAGATTTAAAACTTACCTTGAAAGATTGACCTTCGTTAGTGGTAATAACATTAATAATTTTGCCGTTGCATTCAATTGTATTAGGAAGTTCTATACTAGTGTTTATTACTTTTATTTCTGTTTCTATATCAGACAAAATCACATCAGGAAACTCAAGTTCAATAGGTGTTTGGGAAAACCCAAATACTGATAGGAAACTAAAACAAAACATTATAAATTTTAACATCATAGGACAAAAATAAGATTTTATTTTTAGAATGGCTTTAAATTTAAAAGTATCTTATCTTGTAAACATCCTAAATGTACATTTTGTCAAAATAAACTAACTAAAGCGTTTGTATTTTTTTTCAATAGTACATTAATCTATTATTTTTTTATGATATTTGCGTTGATGAAAAAAATTGCGGTTGTATTTTTTATTTTACTATCTACATTGTCACTCGGTCAAAATGGTGTGCCTTTTTTTTTGAGTTTAGGCGCAAAAAGAGGTTTTATGATAGCTCACCGTCCTTTTATGGAACATTTAATTCAAGAGAACACTTGGGGATATGAACTGAGTTTTAGTAGGCAAATGAATGATGGTGACTATTATTCTACACGGTCTAACTACCCGCTTAATGGTTTTACATTTGAAATACGTAATTTTGGATACGATAAAGTGTTAGGGTTTGCTTATAGTATTTTCAAATACCAAAACTTTACATTAATTCAAACGCAAACCAATTGGTGTTTAGATTTTAAAGTAGGTACAGGGTTAACATTTATTACCAAGAAGTATGATAAAATTAATAATCCAAAAAATAATGCTATCGGATCGCACTTAAATGCAAAGGTTGCTTTTAAACTTGAATTGAACAAATTTTTTAAGACCACGCATTTTGGTATTGGTACTGAACTGACTCATTTTTCAAATGGTGCTATGCAAATGCCTAATTTGGGTTTAAATGGCGTATCTGCTTATCTAAACTTTGGATATAATTTTAATCAAAGAGATTTTAACTCTGAAAAAACTAAAGCGTTAAAACGTCAATTTGACAATAGTTACAGTTGGATTTTAGAAGGGATAATATCTATGAGTGAAGTGTACCCTATTCCATTAGACGCTAAAAAATATCCAATATTTGCAGGTAGGTTTTTATTTACCAAACCTTTAAACAGATCTTGGAACTATGAAATAGCTTTTGATGGGGTTTATAATGTTTCTAACCTTCATAAATATTTTGACAGTAGTTATACTGCAATAGATGTTCCACAACTGGGAATATATGCAGGTTTATCTTTTAATTATTACAGGTCTCAATTTGTTTTTGGAATGGGGTATTATGTATTAGATATAATTAATCCGTTGGGTAGAATTTATAACAGGGTTGGTTACAGATATTTTTTTAAACACAATTGGTTTGGACTATTTAATATAAGAGCAAACTTTGGCAAAGCAGATTTTTTTGAGCTTGGACTAGGTTATAAATTTTAAAATGAAACATCTTTTAATCATATTACCGTTAGTTTTTGTTTTTAGCTGTAAAAAAGCTACTGACAGAAAATGTTTCAAATCTTTTGGTGAAATAACAGAAGTAGAATATCCTATTGATAGTGTCCGAGAGTTTAATCTTTATAAAAGAATAAAATATCGTTTTTATCAAGATAATTTACGTAAAATTGTGGTGCGTACTGGTGAAAATTTACAAAATTTGATAACGGTTGAATCTAACAATTATGTTACTACAATTAATAACCATAATAAATGTCATTTTTTAAGAGATAATGATAAAATTACTGAGGTTGATATTCATTACCCGCATTATTTTAATATATACGCCGAGCCTTCGGATTCTATCATTTTTATGGATACGTTAAAAGGAAATTACACTAGAATTCATATAAGAGACGGAGGAAGCACTTTAAAACTCAATGTTGATATGAATCAAATTAGTGTTACCATATCCTACGGTGTTGGCAATTTTATTATTGGTGGCAAAGCAAATAATGCACGTCTGGTTATTCAAAACCTTGCCTACGCAGATGCTTTAAATCTAAAAACAGATAAGCTGTATATTTACCATAATTCAAATAACGATATTTTGGCAAATTTTGATTCTACAGATGTAGAGGTTGTGTTTTATGGAAATGGTGATGTTAGATTTATTGGCGAGCCTGCTACCTTAATTGTTAATGGAGCTGGAGATGGAGAGGTTATTGGTTTTTAGTTAGTTGAAAGTGGGTTAGTTGAAAGTTTTTTAGTTGAAAGTTGAAAGTGGGATAGTTGAAAGTGTTTTAGTTAGGGGTTTAAGGAATTAATATCCTCTATATATTTTTGGTCTTAGGTTTGCCATTGTGGGGTGGTTTATTGCAGTGTCTATTTGTTGTAAAAACTTTGATTTGTCTTTATTTAATATGCCTTTTAAAATTAAAATATTTGAAGCATGGTCTGATCTAAAAATTGTTTCTGATAACGCTACGTTTTCTATTAACCATTTCATTTCGGTAAATAATTCTAATTGATTTAATTGCTGAAATTTTATATTTATTTTAGGACTTAAACGATTTTTAAAATGTTCAAATCCTTTATGTGTGGTCAATACAAGCGTTGATGCATACTTAGGTTGGGTTTCGTTTAACACTCTAGCTGAATTTATTGCGTGTTGTTTTGTAAAGTGCCTCCCTCCTACTCCATTGATAATCATTACAGAACTATCTATTTTCTCGTCTTTTGCTTTAAGTAGTCCTTCTACGGTAGATTTGAATGTTTCACCTTTTTGTATGTACTCTAAAACTTCATCATCTCCTGATTCAATTCCAACATATAACAATGTTAAACCAGCATTATATAGTTCGTTTAATTCTTGATTAGATTTACGAGACAAATTGCTTGGTGAGGCATAGGTTGAAACTCTCTGTAAGTTAGGAAAAGTTTGTTTTAATTTGTGTAAAATATTTAGTAACCTTTGGGTTGATAACACTAAAGGGTCACCGTCAGCTAAAAAAACTCTGCGAATTTGAGAGGCATAGGGTAAAAATGTTTCAATATCACTAAATACATCCTCTTGTTTCCTTGCTTTAAATTTTTTAGAGGTGTACATTTCACAAAATGAACACTTGTTCCAACTACAACCGTAAGTAATTTGTATAATTAAGGATTTTGCCTCTGATGGTGGTCTAAATAAAGGTTCGTTGTATTGGATTGGAAAACGCATAGGTTAATTAAAATTAAGTTGTAAACCTATTCCGTAATTTTTATTGGAATAAACCTTAGGGTTAAAACTTAACGTTAAATTTTGCGACACATCAAAGGAAACAAAATGGGCATCTGTATATGCATCAAGAATGTTAAGTCCGTAAATTAAAACGAAACCTGCAATGTTATAATCTCTCCATTTAGCGTGTTTTAAAAATCCAAATGTTTGCGTATCGTTACCATCTATTAAATCATTTGTAGATATATTAGCGTATTTATCATAAAGGTTAATGCCATTATTTTCTTTACGGTACAACCATTCATTTTTTAACAGGTAGGCTTCTTTACCATTAAAAATCGCAAAATAAGCTGTTGCACTAAGTGCTGTCCAAAACAAAGGTGCTCTCCACCAAGATAGATGTTTACGTCCTTGTACTTTTCTGTGTCCAATTTCATTATAAAATTGCCCTAATCCTGGCACAAAAGAAGACATTAACGCAGCTCTTTTTCTATAATGAGTGTAAGATGTATCTACCAAGGTTGAATCTGCACCAAATGATGTTACACTCCAAAAAAGTGCTATTGTAATTAATAGATGTTTCACTTTAAAGATGCTATTATTTTTTCTAAATCTGATTGAGATTTAAAACTAATAACTATTTTACCTGCTCCTTTTTTGTTAGCTTTTATATCTATTTTGGTATTTAATTTTTTGGCCAAACTTACTTTAAAATCTACTACATTATTAGACAATGGGTATGCTTGGGTTGAAGTTGCAGTTTTTGATGCTGTATTTGAGGTTTTGCCTGTTGTTTTGTTGCCTTTAATTAAGTCTTCAAGTTCTCTTACCGATAAATTGTCTGTTAAAACTGTGGTAAAAAGTTCTTCTTGTGTTTTTTCGTCACCAGCAGATACTAATGCTCTTGCGTGTCCCATTGAAATGAGTCCTTCTCGAACACCAATTTGCACTTTAGCAGGTAATTTTAATAAACGTAAATAATTTGTAATATTAGACCTACTTTTACCAAGTTTTTCTCCTAATTTTTCTTGTGTAAAATTACATTCATCAATTAGTCTTTGGTAAGAAAGTCCAACCTCTATGGCGTTTAAGTCTTCACGTTGAATATTTTCCACCAATGCCATTTCTAACATTGTTGAATCTTTAGCAATTCTAATATAACAAGGTACTTCAGTTAGTCCTGCCAATTGTGATGCTCTATAACGTCTCTCACCTGATATTAATTGAAATTTATCTCGCCCTAATTTTCTAACAGTTAATGGTTGTATAATGCCGTGTTCTTTTATAGATGATGCTAATTCTTTTAAGGCGTCTTCTTCAAAATTTGTTCTAGGGTTAAAAGGATTGGCTTCAATTTTATCTATTGATATTGATGATATTGAACCTACCGTTTGGCTACCTTGCAAAGTATTGTTTGAAGTAGTAATATCAGTGGAAGCACTTTCTAACAAAGCACTTAATCCTTTTCCTAATGCTCTTTTTTTAGTCATGCTTAAATTAGTTGTTTGTCTTTGTTTTTAATTTTTGTCATGTCATTTTTTTGCAATACCTCACGAGCAAAGTTTAAATAATTTATGGCACCTTTACAAGTAGCATCATGCATAATAATGGTTTCACCAAAGCTTGGTGCTTCTCCTAAACGTGTATTTCTGTGAATAATTGTATTGAACACCAATTCTTGAAAGTGAGTTTTAACTTCATCTACAACTTGATTTGCTAGACGTAAACGTGTGTCATAAAGTGTTAGCACTATGCCTTCTATGTCTAAATCAGTATTAAGTCTTGATTGTACAATTTTAATTGTATTTAATAGCTTACCTAATCCTTCAAGTGCAAAATATTCGCATTGTACAGGAATTAACACCGAGTCTGATGCGGTTAGTGCATTAACTGTAATTAAACCAAGTGATGGCGAACAATCTATAATTATAAAATCATAATCATCTTTAATTTCTTTTAACGCCAATTTTAATCTATGCTCACGATTAGGCATATTAATCATTTCTAGCTCAGCACCAACTAAATCAATATGAGCAGGTAGTATATCTAAATTAGGGTTTTCAGTTTGAAGGATTAAACTTTTAGCATCAACATCATTAACTAAACAGTCGTATATAGATGTTTTCATATTTCGCGGGTCAAACCCAACACCTGATGTTGCATTTGCCTGTGGGTCGGCATCAACAATAAGTGTTTTATATTCCAACACTCCAAAACTAGCTCCTAAATTAATAGCTGTTGTTGTTTTTCCTACGCCTCCTTTTTGGTTTGTTATAGCAATTATTTTCCCCATTTAACTTATTTTTTGAATAAATTCAAAGGTAATATTTTTAAATGGAACTGCCTAAAATTGTTGAAAACTTTATTGTTTTTTTATTATTTTTATAAGTTCTACGGCTTGTTTTTGATAGTATTTAGAGACTAAAACTAATGTTTCTAAATCTTGTAGGGCTTTGTTGTTTTGATTTAATTTATGGTATGTTTTTGCTCTGTACCACAAGGCATCTTCATAAAATGGGTTATTGTTTAAATCTATAATTTTGGTAAAATCGTTTAGAGCCTTATTAAATCTAGCAAGATTAAAGTTAGAGAGACCACCATAAAACAGTGCGTTAAGGTCGTTAGTGTACTGTTGTTTAATAATTTCAAATCTTTTTAAAGCATTTTTATATTTTCCTTTTGAAAAATAGTACATTGTTTCTTCAAGATAGTTCATATAGGGTACTATTAGTTTTTTTTCTACTAACTCTGATGTTTGTTTACTGTTTTGGTTTTCAAACATTGCTTCTGTTCCTGATAAGGTATAAGTTACTTTTTCTATAGTTTTGGTTCTGTTTTCATATTTAGTATAATCAACCACAGATAAGTCATAAAAATAAACAAATGGATAAATTTTAATCGTTTCAACTGTTATAGGATTAATAATTTCTTCATCCTCATCTAAATCATCATTTACATCTATTAAATCAATATGTGCAGGCGGTGTATTAAAATCGTTTTTTTGCGCATCAGACTGCTGTTTTTCAAAGGACTTTTTATTATTTTGTAACAAACTAATTTCCGTTTGATTGATTTGTTCTTCTATGGGTAAAGCTATCAGGGTATCTATAGCTTGTGGAATTATTTCAAATTCTTTTTGTGTGTTTATTTTAGCGTGTTTTTTAAATGTGTTATCAACTATTTTTTTATCAACACTTGTTTTATTTTGCAGACTTTGGTTGTTTAAATACAGTGCACCGCCTATTAAGAAAAACAATATACCAAACACTGTCAAATAGCTTTTAAATACTTTGTTTGTTTTAAATTTTGTTTTGTGTTGTTTAAAGTAGTGTAAGGTCTTAGGATTGGCTATATATCCGTCTATAGCATCTTGTAAAAAAGGGTCTTCAAGCGCTTGTAATTCAAGGGCGTGCTTTTCTTTAGCACTCAATTTACCTAGTACATACTTTTCGATTTTATCGAATGGAATTTGGTTATGCTCTAAAGACCTGCTCATTTTGTAAAATTAATTTTAAATTACGTTTTCCATTTTGAATGTAGCTTTTAACTTTTTTAAGGTCGTAACCTGTTTCAATTGCCACTTCATCATAACATTTACTTTTTAAATAAAACAATTCAATACAAACCCTTTGAACTTCTTTTAATTTTAAAATAGCCTGTTCGAGTGCTTTATACTTTTGTTCATTCTGTAAATAAATTGATAATTCTTCTTGACTGCTATCAGGTTTGAATAGCAAGGCATTTTCTACTTCAACTGTAATTGTTTTGTACCTACGCAATTTCATTAAACATTCATTTTTAGTTACTGTGTATAACCAATTTTTAAGATTTTTTATGTTGCTTTTAGACAGTTTAACCGCTATGTTTTCAAAAATGTGCATCACTATATCTTCTGCTTCATTTTTATTTTTCAAATACTTTAGCCCTACTCCGTACATTAAATGTGCGTATCTTTTATAGAGTTCGCCTATTGCCAATTTTTGATTTCCATTTTTGATTTCATCAATCAAATCAGCATCTGATAATTGGGCAATAT
>DQTE01000166.1 GCA_015662905.1 Crocinitomix sp.
TGATTTTATTTGGATAAAATAAATACCATCTGTTAAAGGAGAAACATCATACGCTTCTTGCGCATTAAATTGTAGCATTAATTTACCAAGATGATTATAAATAGTGATTTTAGAAATGGATAAATCACTTGCTATTTTAAAACTGTTTTTTGTAGGATTTGGATATATAGAAAAAGCGTTTTCTAAATTAAAATCATTGGTTGTTGAGGTTGAATTACAACTCTCACTAAAGCTGGCTATTGTGTCAATAAAGGTCCAATTTGTAGTGCTCCAAGACGCATCATCTACTTCAATACAGGTTAAATTAGGGTTGTTACTTGTGTTAAAAAGTGTAATATTTGTATTGTTACCGTTTTTTACATTTAAGCTTGTTAAGGCATTATTGTGACACCATAAAAGTTCTAATGCAGTATTATTTGTAACATCAATATCAACTAAGTCATTATAATGTAATCTTAAAACAGTAAGTGCTGTATTTTGAGATACATCTAAAGTGGTTAGTAAGTTTAGCTTTCCCCAAATTTCTTCTAAATTCACATTATTTGTAATATCTAAACTAGCCAGTTGATTATTATTATGCCATAAATCTGTTAATAAAGTATTATTAGTAATGTTTAAATTTGTTAGTTGATTATAAGTACAAAAAAGTTGAGTTAATGCTGTGTTTTGTGATAGGTCTAAACTTGTTAGATTATTATTACCACAATAAAGTACAGTTAGCATTGTATTCTGTGATAAGTCTAAACTCGTCAAATCGTTATGACTACAAGTTAAGCTGGTTAAGGAAATAAAATTTTCAATACCGGTTAAATCTGTAATATTTTTATATGCTAAAACTAGACTAGTTAGTGAGTTTATATTTGCTGTAGGTACATAATTATCTAAAGCACCAGTATCATACCCTAAATCAATAAGAGCTTGTTCAAAATTATTATCAGGAATATAAGTTAAACCACAAAGTTGGCTAAAACTAGCTGTTGTATCTATATTTGTCCAGTTTGTAGTACTCCAAGTAGGATTATCTACATTAATACAAGTAAGGTTTGGATTGTTTTGTGCCTTAAAATTTGAATTAGAAATAGATGTATTAGCATTATTATTTACATTTAAGTTTGTCAATTGATTGTTTTGACACCATAACCTTACTAAATCTGGATTTTGTGTTACATTTAAATCCATTAATTGATTACCAAAACAAGAGAAATAAGCTAAATCTGCAAGTTGTGTAACATCAATATTGCTTATTTGATTATCTCGAAAAGACAAAACGGTTAAAGCAATGTTTTGTGATACATCCAACTGTGTTAATTGATTACTATGGCAAGAAAAATCGGTTAATGCCGTATTTACATTTACATCTAATTGGGTTAATTGATTTTGAAAACACCAAAAACGAGTTAAAGCAGTATTTAAAGAGATATCTATATTAGTAATCAAGTTTACTTGACATCTTAAATCCGTTAAAGCAATGTTTTGCGATACATCTAATGCTGTAAGAGAATTGTTAGAACAATTCAATAAGGTTAGCGTTGTGAAATCTTCAATTCCTATTAGGCTACTAATATTTTTATTTGCTATAACTAATGAGGTTAATGTTTCAATATTTATAGTTGGCACATAATTATCTAAAGTACCAGAATCATAACCTAAATCTATTAAAGCTTGTTCAAAATTATCATCAGGAACATAAGTAACACCACAATTATTGCTAAAACTAGATGCGGTATCAATATTAAACCAGTTGGCATCACTCCAAGTTGAATTATCTACTTCGATACAGGTTAAGCCAGGGTTTGTACCTGCTTTGAAATTATTGTCTATAATTGCCGTATTATTTCCATTTTTCACATTTAAACTTGTTAATCCGTTATTATAACACCATAAGGCTTCCAAAGCTGTATTTTGTGATAAATCTAAGTTTACTATCGAATTATTATGACAATATAAATGGGTTAAAGCGGTGTTTTGAGAAAGATCTAAATCGGTTAATAAGTTATCTCGACAATATAATTGTTCTAAATTAGTGTTTTGAGAAAGGTCTAAATTAGTTATTTGATTTAAAGGTATAGATAGTAAAGTTAACGACGTATTTTTAGAAACATCTAAACTAGTTAATAAATTTGTATGACATAATAAATCAGTTAATGCGATGTTTCTTAAAGTATTGAGCTCTGTCAATGAGTTGGAGTAGCATCTTAATTCTTCTAATAAGGTAAAATCTTTTATACCTGTTAAATCAGCAATATTTTTATTATTGATATCTAAATAGGTTATGGTATTAATATTTGCTGTAGGAACATAACCATTTAAAACGCCAGAATCATATCCTAAATCTATTAAAGCTTGTTCGAAATTATCATCTGGCACATACGTTTGTACGCCACAGTTAGAACTAAAAGTAACAATATCATCTACATTTTGCCAATTACTACTCCAAGCTGGGTTATCTACCTCAATACATAATAAATTTGGATTATTATTAGCATGAAAAAAACTACTAAACAACACATTATTATTCCCATTTTTTACGTTTAAACTAGTTAACTGATTGTTTCTACAGCCAAAAGAAGCTAACGAATTGTTTTGACTAAGGTCTAACGTGATAATTGAATTAAAACTACAGTAAAAAACCTGTAAATTGGTGTTTAAACTCATGTCTAAACTAGTTAGTTGATTATCGTTACAATTTAAGTTTTGTAATGCAGTAAAATCTTCAATACCTGTTAAGTCAGCAATATTTTTACTAGAAATATCTAAAGCAGTAATAGAATTAATATTTGCCGTTGGAACGTAATTATCTAAAGTACCAGAATCATAGCCTAAATAAATTAAGGCTTGTTCAAAATTATCATCTGGCACATAAGTTTGTTGTGCTGTTATCGTTATTGTAAAAATAAGTACAATTAATAAATGGAATGTTGTTTTCATAGTAAAAATGAGGTTTAGTTAAATTTCGATTTGTTGTTTTGTTAATTTAAGTTCATTACTAATATTGATAATGTATTTACCAGAGTTTAAGCCTTTAATAGTAATAATTTTATTTTTTGGCAGAATGGTATCTTTAAAAACGGTTGTGCCTAAATAAGTGCATATTTCTATATTGTAAACAGAATTGTTTTCTGTTTTTATAGTTATGTTTTTTGATGTTGAAATACTTTTCACAGTCATTGTTTTCGTTTTACTATTGTTGTTAGATGTTCTAAAAGTAATAGCAAAAAGCCTTGAACAATAAATTATTTGGTGAATGGACTGTTTTTTTTAGTAAAGGTGTGGTTTTTTTGAGGGAAGGAAATTGTAACGCACAAAAACAGGCACTAATGTATGTGAGTTAAGTTTTTAATTTTTTTAGGCTGTAGTTTAAAGTGGCGTTGTTTTTTTACTGCAAGGAACGTAAAGATTTACACAATGTTCGCAAAGAAATTATATTCGTAAATCTAATAACCTGAGTTCTACTTAAACTTGCAAGCAAAGTTTTTAGCCTTTTTCTTAGACAAAACTTGGACTTGAAAGACTATTTTTTAGTTTGAAAAGACACAACGTAGTATAAGGAAAAGGCTAAAAATCCATGGAAAACCTTAATAAATAGCAATCTTTGAACAATAATAGCCTTGAATTAATGATAAATCTTCGTTTTTATTATCCAAATCTCACTATTTATAAGGTTACTTTGGTGTAAGTTTAAGTCGAACTCAGGTTAATAAATTAGATATTTACAAATAGTTTAATAATGAAATAGCACAGCTGTTCTAAACTTGGAATTATAATAAGGAAATAGAAGCCATCAAAGTATCTTTATAAGATTTCCCAACGGGTATTTTTTTACCAGCAATAAACACATAGCCATCAAAAAGGGAATCTATTTTATTGATATTGATGAGGTAAGAGCGATGAATACGAATAAAATTGGGGTCATTTAATTTTTCAGTCATACTTTTCAATGTAAAACTGAGTAAGTATTCTTTATTGCAGCAAATGAGTTTGGAGTAATTGTCATAAGCCTCAATATAATTAATATCGGTTTTATTTACTTTTATTAATTCCCCTTTATTTTTAATAAAAAAGGCGTTATTTATTAGGTGTTTTTCTTCTTTTTTCTGTTCAAATTTGAATAAGGCAATTTCAATATTAGATTTTAAACCAGCTTCGTTAAACGGCTTACTTAAAAAACCTGATGGATTGGTTTTTTTAACCTGATTGATGGTATCTTCATCGGATAAAGAGGTTAAAAATATAAATGGAATTTTAAACTTTTCATTTATTTTTTTTGCCAACTCAATGCCTGTTATATCACCTATAATATTAATATCTAGTAAGATTAAATCGGGTTTTAAATCATCAATATCATACAAGGCTTCTTTGGCATTATCGGCAATGCCACAAACATTGTAGCCTTCTTTTTCTAAGGCGTGAGCAATGGTGTCGGCAATTAATGGCTCGTCTTCTACGATGTATATTTTTTTTGTCATTACTTTATGGTAAATCGTTTAATTTTTAAGGCAACTAAAGTTCCGTTATTATGGCTTATATTTAATTCTGCTTTTAATTTTCGCGAAAGCGATTTGATTAACTTCATCCCAAAAGATTTTTTATTATTTTTAGTTTTCTCAAATCCTTTTCCGTTATCGGATACATTTAAGCATAGATAATCCTCTTTTTTGTATAATGAAATTGTAATTTTTGGCTTTTTAATTGTTTTATCAAAAGCGTGTTTAAGTGCATTTACAATTAATTCATTAATAATAATACCAATTGGTGTTATGGTATCAATATCCAAAATCATTTTCTCTACATCAATTTTTAATTCAATTGCATCGTTGTCAATATTATGCGATTGAAAAATACTTTCTGCCAAATCATTGATGTAATCAGACACTTCAACACCTGTTAAATTATCTTTTTGATATAATTTTTGATGAATTAGCGCCATTGACTTTACGCGTATTTGTCCGTCTTTTACAGATGCAGCTGCCTTTTCATCTTCAATATTTTCCGATTGTAAGTAGAGTAAACTTGAAATCATTTGTAAGGAGTTTTTCACACGATGATGTGTTTCTTTTAACAATACTTCATTATCAGATAAGGCCTTATTTAATTGTATATTATTTGAAGCTAAAATTTTAGTCGTTTTTCTGTTTTTACGCAAAAAATAACCAATAAGTCCAGCAATTAACAGGCCTGCAAGTGCTAAATATAAGTACATTTGCTTTTGTTGGGCTGTTTTTTCATTTTCTAAAGTGAGAACTTTTAATTGCGCATCTTTTTTATCCGTTTCGTATTTTTGAATTGCATTGGCAATATTTTTGTCTTGTTTATTAGTTAAAATCGAGTCTTTTAACACAGTATACTCATCATATAAGGCAACAGATTTTTTATAATTACCTAAATCTTTATAGATTCTAATAAGTTCGGGCATCATTTGAAATTTTTCATCGGTAAAATTATTAGTCTTAAATTTTTGATAGGCTTGTTCTACAAATGGTTTTGCTTTTTTTGTTTTTCCTTGTCTAAATAGAGCAGTACCTTTTCCTAGTAGAATACCAGCATAGCTGTACATATCTTTTGTGCTATCTATTTTTTTTAATAATTTATCGTATAGTTTATTTGCTTTTTTATAATTATTAGTATTATTATAAACCGATGCCAAATTAATCTCAGCAAGTGTTAAAAAAGATTGATAACTAGGACGTGTTTTTAAATCTTTAACAGAATCTTCTGAGTAAAACAGCGCATTTTTAAGGTCGTTTTTACTATTATAAATATTACTAATATTTATAGAGGCAATTCCGCTACGTTTATAATCTTTAATAGATTTTCCTACTTTACGCGCTAATTTGTAATAATGCAACGAAAGTGAATCATTGTTAGTTTTTTCGTGAACAGCACCAAGAGAATTTAATACGGATGCATATCTATTAGAATCTTTTTTTTGTTGATAATAATTTGCTGAAATTAAGTATTTGTTTAAAGCTTCTTCATAATTACCACTCATCACATTGGCGTTTCCTAAGTAAAAATGTGCTAAAATTATTTGTGCTGAATCACTTCTTTTTTGTGCATATTTCAAATATTTTTGTGTGTAATTTTTTGATGCTTTGGCATCTGAGTAATAGGTTGCTCTTCTTAATTTATTGTAAGTAGCCATAATAACACTATCGTTTTTACTAGTTTTAACAATTGTAATTAAGCTATCTAAAGCCTTGCTGTTTTGTGAAAAACCAATTGTAGTTAAGAATAAAAAGGTAAGTAGAAATGTAATTTTTGGCATATTGTTATTTTTTTACAAGATATGATTTTTTTAAATTAGGGTTTTCTATTGTTTTGCTGCAATATTTATAATTTCACAAAAAATAAAAAGGAGTAATAGGATTATGATTAATTAAAACTAAAAATATATCCTACACTAAAAAATAGTAACCAATCATCATATTTATTGGCAGATAAATTTGGTTTTAAGCCATCAATTATATCGCTATTGAATCGTTGTAATCTAAAATCTATTAAATAGATAGATTTGCTATAGTAACTTTTTGGTTGTAACCTTGTTCCAAATCCTAAAATTAGAGAAGTAGAGTTATTCTTTTCTAAAAATAATCCATCACTATATACATTTGGGATTAAAGCAGTGTTTGTTTGAATGTTACCAAGTGAAGATTCTAATTTTGGCGTATTTGAGTTGGCTAAAAAACCAACACTTACATAAGGATTAAAAAATTGTTTTTTTGAAATATCAAAGATGCTGTATTCTATTTGAGCACCATAATTTAGTATAGTACTTGTACCTTCCATTGCATTATAAAGAACAGTATCTGGAGAGTTGCCTTCTGTATATTGACCTCTATGTACTAATTTAGTTTGCATGTAAGATAATTCAAGGCGCAATCTAAAATGTTCTTCAAAATACCTAACTCTATCGTTCCAATTATTACTTTTTTTGCTAAAGTTTAAATAAAAAGCAGCACCAACACCAAAACCTATATTGGCATAACTAGAGCCAAAGTGCTTACGTTCTCCATAATCTGTTTGCATGGATGTGATGCCAGAAAAAAGAGCAACTTCTGGGTCTAATTTTTGAGCATTACAAAAAGTACTTAATAGTAATGTAATCAGGAGTGTTTTAAAAGGGATTTTCATGGTTAGAATTTTAATTGTCAGGACAAGTAATTTCTTTAGCTTTTAAGTTACCTTCTTCATTAGGTTGATATCTAAAACATTTGCCATTTGGCGATTTCATAATAATACCACGACGATTATTTTTTATAAAAACATCGCCTTGTGTTATTTCTAACTGACTTTTTGGATCTGTTGTACCAATACCAACTCCACCAGCATCAGTACCACTACCTGAAGCTTCACAAATATCACCAATACCATTATTGTTAGCATCTGCTTGAGCAGGATTGGCATCATCTGGGCAATTATCACAAACATCGCCAATACCATCGCTATCGGTATCTTCTTGGTTTGGGTTGGATGTATCTTGACAGTTGTCGTTTGTATTGATAACACCATCATTATCAATATCTTGTTGACTTACTTTACAAGAAATAATAATTACAGGAATTGAAACACAATTATTATTGTTACCAGAAACAAGCGCAGCACCACCTAAATATCTTGAGCCATTAAAAAATTCGTTTAATAAGCAGCATTCATCCAAAATAATATTATCAATAATGCTTATATCTGTATTGATAACTAATAATCCATTAAAGCCGTTTATATTTTCTAAGGCATCATTGTTTTGGATAGTTAAATAAGAACCAATAGAAGTTAAGCCATTAAAGCCATCTACATTGGTTAAAGCAGTATTGTCTTGAATTTTTAAATAAGTAGCGATAGTCGTTACGCCACTAAATCCATCTACATTGGTTAGCGCAGCATTGTCTTGAATATTTAAATAAGAACCAATAGAAGTTACGCCACTAAATCCATCTACATTGGTTAAGGCGTCATTGCTATAGATGTATAAA
>DQTE01000144.1 GCA_015662905.1 Crocinitomix sp.
AGTTGTACCACTTGCTGTACTGGCATCTGTAAAAGTAATGGTTGTTCCCTCACATATTGGTGAGGTTGGGGTAAAGGTAAAATCTGCAGTTACAGATGTTGTTGTCGTAGGAGTTGTTAATTCCATATCATTTACGGCAAAAGACGGATCTGTACCAACGCCATTGTTAGAGTTTGTCCAATTAAACCCAAACCTTAAATCCGCTTGATTTTCACAAGCAACAGGTAAGGGAATAACAACATTTGTCCATTGTCCTTGACCACTTCCGCAAACTGCTCCGCCTGAAAACGTTTGTAAATCTACCCAAGTTACCCCTCCGTCAATGCTGTACTGACAAATAGCAAAATCATCTCCAGCTTCTCCTACTCCAATCCAATCAAAGTTTAAAGATAAATTAGTTTGTCCTATAGTGCTAATAGGAGCGTTATATTGAGCCCTTACATTTGTTGTTGCAAATATAAACCCGAGACCACCATCTCCCGCATTATAAGCAGCACCTGCACCAAAACACCATGCACCCTGACAACCCACATGTAAGGTTTGATTACCATTTGAAGCAACACCACACCCTGGTGGCAAAACTCCTCCTTCAACGTCACTGATCACCCAAATATTTGCATCAACATCATTTGTACCGGTTGAATTTGCTAGCGTCCAATTTGGTACCCCTTCAAAATCTTCAGACCACAAAATAGTTTGACCGAAAGATAGATTGGACAAAAAAATCAGATAAAAAACACCTAGAGTTAATTTCATTTTTTTCATAGTCTTTAAGTTTTACAAAGCATAAATATAAGAATAATTCGCAATATGATTCATATTGTATCCCATTTTTTTGTTACCGTTAATGCCCTAATGTTTTTATTTGTATTTTTGATTAATGTTATTTTGATAATAAAAATAGCTAAAAAAACATCTGTAAACAAACAAAAAAAGTAGCCTAAAGAATTAGACTACTTTAATTTTTGGTTTGTTGTGTAGCGTCTTTAGCCATTGATAATTAATGACATTAGTTCTTTTAAATTAGGCGTTATAATAATTTCAATTCTTCTGTTCTTAGCTTTATCATTTTGGTCAATTGGATGATATTCAGAGCGTCCACCGGCTATAATTGTTTTAGGGTTCATATTAGAGTTGTCTAACATAATTTTTACACAAGATGTGGCCCTTAACACACTTAATTCCCAATTATCTGTTGGGTGGTTAGAACTATTTAAAGGGTCTGCATCTGTATGCCCTTCTACTAAAATTTCAATATCTGTTTGGGTTTCTAACACTTTAGCTAAATCAATCAAAGCGTTTTTACCCTCTGGGCTTACATCTGTTTTTCCTGAAGCAAACAATAATTTTGCTTCCATACTTACATATATTTTGCCCTCACGTTCTTCAACGGTTAGCCCTTTATCTTTGAACCCCAATAAAGCTTTTGCAATTTTTTCTTTTAACAATCGTGTTGACTCTTGTTGTTTAGCAATAATATCTTCTAACTCTTTAATGCGCTTTTCTTTTTCATTTAATACGGTTTCTCTGGCATTCAACTCTTTTTCTAATTCATTTAATCGGTCTTCTTTTCTCTGTAATTCAATTCTTGTACCTTCTAAATCCTTAATTAATCTGGCACTTTCTGCTGAGCCATCAGATTGTAAGGTTGAATATTTTTTTTCTAAAATTGTTTGCAACTCTACTTGCTTATCATATTCTACTTGTAAGTTTTGATAATCTTGTTTAATTTTATCTGTCTCTGTTTTTAACGTAGTCCAGTTAGACTTCATCAAGTTCAACTGTGATTCCAATTCCTTAACTTTATTTTCGTAATCAATAGATGACGTTTTAAATGCGTTTTGTTCCTCTAAACATTTGTTGTAATTTGCCTCTAATTCTTGGTACTTTTTTAAAGGCACACAAGCGGCTATTAACAATAGAATAAATGATATTACACCTAATTTTTTCATCTTTAAAGTCATTGTTGTGCAAATATCATTAATTTTAAGTAAGTTTAAATGGAGTGATTGATATAGTTTTAAACAAGTGATTTTTGATTATGTAATAAATAATTGATTAATATCAGCTACTTTGATCAAATATCATAGTTAAATTATGTATTATCTTTGCAAAAAAACAACAAATGAAAGCACGCATTATAGCCTTCGCACTAATAACATTTACAGGTATTGTTATAGCTGGTTTTATGATAAAAAACAAAAAAGCTAACGAAAACACCTTAGAATACAGAGAGAAACACAACAACATTTTAAAGGTAATTAACCCTTATGACGTAAACCCTGCCTTAGTTGATGATTCAATAAAATTAGTGCGTACAGGACATACAATAGCAGATTTTAAATTTGTAAATCAATATGGCGATACCATTACTCAAAAAAAATTAGACGGTAAAATATATGTCGCTGATTTCTTTTTTACTACCTGCGGGTCGGTTTGTCCAAAATTAGCAAAACAAATGCAACGCCTGCAAGCAGAGTTTATAAATGACGATTGGTTTATGCTTGTAAACCATACTGTTTGGCCAGAGGGAGACTCAGTATCTAGACTTTATGATTATTCCCTAAAATACAACGCCGACCCAAAAAAATGGTGGTTTTTAACTGGTGACAAAGAACAACTATATACTATGGCAAGAAAATCTTATCTTGCTGTTCCTGACAAAGCAGATCCAAATTTTGAACACGGGAGTGAGTCGGATTTTATCCATACTGAAAATTTTATTTTGATTGACCCTGACAAACGCATTAGAGGCATGTATGACGGTACGAACTCAGATGAAGTATCAGATTTAATTAAAGATATTTATGATTTAAAAAGAGAGTATGGGTTTTAAGAAAATCTTAAAACCCATACTTTCTAACTTCTAAATAAACCTAAAAACACTTTTATTTTAAATACCCGTATTGTTTTGAGTACGATAACATTTGCTCGGCAAATGTTTTTGGTTGAGTAATTTTAATTTCAATAATATTTCCTTCTTTATCTTTTACCGCTGTTAAGATGGGGTTAACAAAACCGCTATATGGTGGTATGTTAAGTGCTTCACTTCTTTGTAGTACTTGAGCATGTAGCTCTTTATCAACTTTAACGCCGTAATTTTCCACTAAAGCCTTTCCTCCTTCATAGTCTCCTTCGGATTTAATACGTTGTATTTCTCTTAGTAAATCGCCAAATATTTCTTTCAACTTAACATAATCATGAATTTCAAAATATGTTTTTCCATCACGTTCAACCCTTTCTATTACATTGTCCTTTTGTCCTTTTTCAAAAGCCCAAGACGCTACAATTTGTCTATTTCTCATGTGGGCTTCTTCTAAATCTGCTCCTGGCTCAAGTCGTCTCAACTGAGCCATCATTCCATTACGTATATATGAATCATATTCTGCTTTTCCAACCTCAAGAGATTCCATTAATCCTAAATCAACTAATTTTTCATCTAACAAAAAATATAACGCTACCAAATCAGCCCTAGCCTCTTCTAGGGTTGAAGCGTAATTCTTTAGTGTTTCTTTAGGCGTACCAATTCCTTTATTAATTTTACCAGACGCATGACCAATTACTTCATGCATAGCCGTGTGTAATTTTGAGGCCAGTTTTGCATGCGCGATTGCCCTATCTATCTCTTCTTGATCATGCGCAAATTCTTTTAACATCCCTTCTCCTCCCGCTTCATTGTACGCTTCTACTATATTACCTAAACTAACCGATTTAGACCCGTGGGTTGCTCTAATCCAGTTAGAATTAGGTAAATTAACTCCAATAGGTGTTGAAGGTGAGGCATCTCCCGACTCTCCTGCAACGTTAACCACATTATACGTCACTCCTTTTACATTGGGTTTTTTATGTTCATCCATAATTGATGAATGATTTTCAAACCATTGAGCATTGTCTGCTAAAACTTTCATTCTTTCTGAGGCCTCAAAGTCTTTTATTTGAACTATTGACTCGTATGCTCCTCTCATACCAAGAGGATCTCCATAAACCTCAACAAATCCTTGTATATAATCTATATCACCTTCTGTTGCACCTGCCCACGCTATATTAAAATCAATCCATTTTTCTAAATCCCCTGTTTGGTAATATTCAATTAATAACCCTAGCGCATTGGCTTGTGCTTGATTTTCAGCTACACCTTTAGCCAACTCTAACCATTTAACTACTTCTACAATGGCATCATTATACATCCCACCAACTTTCCAAACTTCTTCTCTAACAATGTCGTCTTGGCCTTTCACTAATTTTGAATTTAGTCCATATTCTACAGGTGTTTCGTCTAATTTATCAATTTTTTCAGCATAAAACGCCTCTACTTCTTTTTGAGTTATATCCTCTTGATAAAAATTAGTTGCAGAATTTAGTACTAAATCTCCACTTGCATCAAGACTTACCTTTTTTAGATCTTTATCATTAAAAATAGCCTCTAAAGCTTCATCAGTAATTTGCGTATTGGTTTCCTCTAATAATTTTACAAAGTAATCTTTAGAGAAATCAGGCATTATCTTATCCATTGAATAATGGTGATGAATTCCGTTAGAAAACCACACTCTTTTAATGTAAACCTCAAAATTATTCCAATCCTCTGTAGATTTATCCCCTTGATAATTTTGATACACCTTTTCTAAAGCATTTCTTATGGCTAAATTATGACGGTAATTTTGATCCCAAATAATATCCCTTCCCGCCAATCCAGCTTCATATAGGTAATACACTAACTTTTGTTGCTTTAACGACAACTTATCAAAACCGTGTATTTGATACCTCAACACTTGAATGTCAGCAAAACTCTCTACAACATATTCAAAATCTTCATTTTGAGTATTCTCAATTAGTTCTGTATTTTCTTTTTTCTTATTTTCTTCTTGTTGTGTTTGAGATTCATTACACCCTAATAGCATTAAACTCGCAAACATTGTTACATAAATTGATTTATATTTCATTTTTATTTATTGTTTTTAATTTGACCGCTAAATTTACAAATAGTTTTGAAATCTGCAATACCTTAAATACATCCTACATTTAGGATTTATCTATAAAAAACAGACTTAAATCTAAAAATATTATATATTTGCATTATAATATTAAAATTTTACATTATGAACAAACAAAGAATTATTGTATTGATAGCAGCAGGAATAGGAGCATTAAGTTGCTTTTTGACATGGGCTACTGTTGGGATTTCTTTTTTTAGGATGTCTATAAATGGAGTTAAATCAGGATGGGAAGGCAAAATAGCTCTGTTAGGTTTTATTTTAGCAATTATTTTTGCTGTATTAGGAGACCGAAACGCACCTATTGAAAAAGATAAAAAGAAATTTGTAATGATTGGAGGAATCATTGGATTAGCTATGACTTTATTAGCTATGATAGGAATGAGTGTACAAGAAGGTAGCTCTATGGTTACTTTTGGAATTGGAATTTATCTGTCATTGTTAGCAGGAATAGCAGTTACTGCCTCACCTTTTGTGATTAAAGACAGTGGTGAAATTGAAATACCAACAAAAGATGAGCTTGTAGATGACTTAAAAGAGATGAAAGACGATATTGTTGATGACGTTAAGGACAAATTTGACAAAAAAGACGAGAAAAAATAGTATATCCTTAAATCCGCAAGTATCTTCTACTGCAAAGCCAAACTGCACGCCATTATTGGGAATGCCTGTCTGCCGACAAAGGCAGGCTCGTTTTTTGATACTCACCATAACTAATGCTATGTTTGCGTGTCTCAAACCTGCGCTACACCAATACTAACGTATATTTTGACTTTTCGCTAC
>DQTE01000201.1 GCA_015662905.1 Crocinitomix sp.
AGTTTTGATTATCATAAACTTGAATATACACACGATTTTATCCAATGGCTATTTCCAACAAATGAAATAAGCAGATTTAATCCTAGTGCTCCCGTTGTTTCTAACCAAATCGCAGAACAATTTCAAACATCAGAAATTGCGAAAAAAAATTTACATAAATCGTTTTGTTTAATGCTTGATTTCTACGGACTTGAAATTGAAGAAAATGGGCAAATTAAAATTGGAGATAAATTTAATAAACGTAGCCAAAATTGGATTAGTTTAGCAAATCACAACTATTTACGAATAACAAGAATATTAAAATCATTAAAATTGTTGGGGTTAGAAAAGCAAGCAATTGAATTTCAAAGAATATTATCAGAAATTTATGAATTATATCCCCATAAAATTGGAAAAAAAACATTGTCTTTTTGGAGTAATCCTCTATAAAAGCCAGTGCCAAATAAAGGTAACCATCCCCCACCCCCATAAATTTTAAAAATGGACAAAATTAAAAAGGGATTTAAGCTACTTTTAGAAAAAAAAAAGACTTTTTTCAGGCATCACAAATACACCGTTTAAAGTGCATATTTTAATGAATATTGCTTGTTAGTTTTTAAATTAGGTATAACTTTTTAACTTGGCGTAGTGTTTATAAAATAGAGGGATGGTTTCTATACCTTTATAATAATTAAATAAACCATAATGTTCGTTTGGTGAATGAATAGCATCTGAATCTAGCCCAAAGCCCATTAAAATAGTTTTTAATCCAAGTACCGACTCAAACATAGCAACAATAGGTATAGACCCACCACTGCGAACTGGTATAGGCTTTTTACCAAAGCTTTCCTCTAAAGCTAAACTTGCCGCCTTATATTCTGTTGAAGTAATCTCCGTTACAGAGGGCTCGCCACCATGGTGTGGCGTTACTTTAACTTTAACAGATTTTGGTGCTATGGCTTCAAAATGAGTTTTGAACAGTTTTGTTATTTCATCAGAATTTTGATTTGGCACTAGACGCATAGATATTTTTGCATAAGCCTTTGAAGCTATAACAGTTTTGGCACCTTCTCCTGTATATCCTCCCCAAATACCATTCACATCAAGAGTTGGTCTTATAGTGGCACGCTCTATAGTAGAATAACCATCTTCTCCATAAGTTTCATCAATATTTAACGCTTTGCAGTAATCATTTTCATTAAAAGGTGCTTTTGCCATCTCCGCTCTTTCCTCATCTGACAATTCAACAACTTTGTCATAAAAATTTGGAATAGTAATATGATTATGTTCATTATGCAAAGAGGCAATCATTTTAGTTAATATATTAATTGGGTTTGCAACTGCACCACCGTATAAACCTGAGTGCAAATCTCTATTTGGACCTGTTACCTCAACCTCTACATAACTTAAACCACGTAAACCTGTAGTAATTGATGGTACATCATTGGCAATCATTCCCGTGTCTGATACTAAAATTACATCAGCTTTAAGCTTGTTTATATTGGCTTTAATAAAAGTTTCCAAGTTTTCAGAGCCAACCTCCTCTTCTCCCTCAATCATAAATTTAACATTACAAGGTAGTTCATTTGCTTGTAACATAGCTTCTACTGCTTTTACGTGCATAAACATTTGTCCTTTATCGTCACAAGCACCACGCGCAAAAATAGCACCTTGTGGGTGTATTTCTGTTTTTTTAACTACAGGTTCAAAAGGTGGAGAGTCCCACAAATCAATTGGGTCAGCAGGCTGAACATCATAATGACCATATACCAAAACAGTAGGTAAATTGTTATCTATAATTTTTTCGGCATATACAATTGGGTGACCTGCGGTAGAAAAAATCTCTACATTATCTAATCCAATTCTATTAAACTCGTTTTTTAAAAATTGAGCCGTTTTTTTAACATCATTAGCGTAAGCTGGGTCGGCACTAACTGACGGTATTTTAAGTAAATCAATAAGTTGATTTAAAAACTCTTCTTTTTTTGACTGTATATATGATTGTGTTTGTTCCATACTAATTAATTTTATAGAACTTCAAAGATAGTTAATAGTTTTGTTTTTCCCGAAAGGTTATCTGATATTATACAAATCAAATTTAATATTCTATTTTTGCATAAAATTACTAATAAATGATTCGATTAAATAATCTTTCTTACCACCTCCCCCAAGGTTTTTTATACAAAAACATTAATCTGTTTATTGATAAAGGAGATAAGATAGGGCTTACAGGTAAAAACGGAGCAGGTAAATCTACTTTACTTAGGTTAATATCAGGTGAAATTACCCCTACTGATGGAGAGATTACAAAAAACAAAGGGCTACGCATTGGTTATTTAACACAAGACATTTCTATCAGAAAAGACATTAGTATTCGAGATTATTTAGAACGTTCAAATACAGAGGTTTTTAATTTGTTAAAACGCAATGATGAGGTCAATCATTTATTAGCCACAAGAACAGATTACGAATCGGAATCTTACACCAACCTCATAGAAGAAATTACGCATATTAACGACCGGCTTACTATGCTTGATGCACATCAATTTCCCGAAAAAATTGCAAGCGTTTTAAAGGGGCTTGGTTTTAAACCATCTGATTTTGGAAGACAAATAGGCGATTTTTCGGGAGGATGGCAAATGCGGGTTGAATTAGCCAAACTATTAGTAAACAATCCTGAGGTGTTATTAATTGATGAGCCAACCAATCATTTAGATATTGTATCTATACAATGGCTTGAAAATTATTTAAAAAATTTTAAGGGTGGTTTAATGCTTATATCACACGATAGAATGTTTTTAGATAATGTAACTAACAGAACCGTTGAAATTGCAAATCAAAAGTTATACGATTATAAATGTAACTACTCAAAATATTTGGTACTACACCAAGAGGAGATGGAACGATTGGCGGCTGCAAAAAAGAATCAAGATAAAGAGATAGAACGTACCCAACAATTAATTAATAAATATAGAGCTAAGGCAAACAAAGCAGCTTTTGCACAATCTTTAATTAAAAAACTCGACAAAATGGATATTATTGAAGTTGACACCATAGAACGTTCTGCCTTTTCTTTAAGATTTCCTGTTAATCAACCTTCTGGTAAAGTGGTGTTAGAAATAGAAGGGTTAAAAAAATCTTACGGAGACCATATCATTTTTAATGGCATTGATATGCTATTGGCAAGGAATGAAAGGATTGCTCTATTAGGTCCTAATGGCGTGGGTAAAACTACGTTTTTAAAAGCTGTTACAAAATCTATTGAGTTTGAGGGTAAAATTAAATATGGACATAATGTTAAAATTGGTTACTTTGCCCAAGACAGTGCAGAAAAGTTAAATCCAGACAAAACCGTTTTTGAAACCATTGATGATATAGCCGAAGGAGAAAAGCGAAAAGATATTCGTAAAATTTTGGGAGCTTTTTTGTTTTCGGGTGAAGATGTTGACAAAAAAGTTTCTGTTTTATCGGGGGGAGAACGAACAAGACTTGCCATTTGTCAGTTATTGTTTTATGATTTTAACTTTTTAATACTTGATGAGCCTACCAATCATTTAGATTTAAACTCTAAGGATATTTTAAAAGAAGCCCTAAAATCGTATGAAGGAACTTTGTTACTAGTGTCACACGACAGAGACTTTTTAGATGGTTTAAGTACCAAAATTTGGGAAATTAAAAATTATCAACTTAAAGAACATTTATTTGATGTTAAAGAATTTTTAGCACGTATTGGTGAAGATACTTATGATAATCAAGACAAGGAGGACATTAAAGCGAAACAAAGTACTACTAATAAAGATGTAAAAACCTCAACGAATCAAAAAATTGACAAGACACTACAAAAAAAAATAAAAAAGATAGAAACCAAAATTAAAAATGCCGAAAGAAAAATAGAACTTCTTGAAAATAACTTATCTAAAAAAACTATTGAACTTGAATCGACAGATTTTAATGATACCGATATGTATGAAAAAATTTTAAAAGAGTATAATCAGTTAAAACAAGAATTAGATGTCGTAATGGAAAATTGGGAAGAAGCCTTAACAAATTTAGATACATTAAAATCACTTTAAATCTATAAAAATCATTTTTAGCTACAAATCCTTACTCTATAATGGTTTGCGAAAATATATTAGAAAAATAAAAAATAGACTTTTCTCTAAAAACACGCTAAACCTCACTAAAAATGGGCTTTTTGGGTGTGGTTATTAACAAATGTCAGTTTTTATTAACAAAAACGCCGTGTTTTTCGCTAAACCCCTTGATGTTAAAGGAATTTGATATATATTCGCTCTGATAATAAATTATTAACCAAAAAAAGATTTAAAAATGAACAAATCAGAATTAGTAGATGCAATTGCATCAAACTCAGGATTATCTAAAGCAGATTCGAAAAGAGCTTTAGAAGGATTTATTGCTGCTACAGAAGGAGCATTAAAAAAAGGAGATAAAATCTCTTTAATTGGATTCGGATCTTTCTCTATCTCTAAAAGGGCTGCAAGAATAGGAAGAAATCCTCAAACAGGAAAAGAAATCAAAATTGCTGCTAAAAATGTAGTTAAATTTAAAGCAGGTGCTGATTTATCTAAAAAAGTAAACTAAAATTTTACTAATTAGCCGTTAAATTTTAGCGGAAAAAATTGACTCTCTCCATTAATTTGGTGAGGGTTTTTTTATGGGATAAATTTTCTTATTAATCTTAGTAGGATAATAAGAACTAATCTAAAACGCCAGATTTCAGGGCATCTTGATAAACAGACTTTATACCGTCTTCTAATTCTATTTTGTAAGCCCATCCAGCTTTAGCAAGTTTAGAAACATCCATTAATTTTCTAGGTGTACCATCTGGTTTAGAGGTGCTAAAAGTCAATTGACCATTAAACCCAACAATCTTTTTTACCAATAGGGCTAAATTTTTAATAGATATTTCTTTACCTGAACCTAAGTTTATAAATTGTTTATCATTGTAATTATTCATTAAAAACAAACAAGCTTCTGCTAAATCATCAACGTGTAAAAATTCTCTTAAAGGAGAGCCAGTGCCCCATATTTCTACTTGGGGTAAGTTGTTAATTTTTGCTTGATGAAATTTTCTGATTAAGGCCGGTAAAACGTGAGAATTGTTTAGGTCATAATTATCATTGGGTCCGTATAAATTTGTAGGCATTGCAGAAATAAAGTTGTCTCCATATTGATCGTAATATGTTTCGCACATTTTTATGCCTGCAATTTTGGCGATAGCATAAGGTTCATTTGTTGGTTCTAAATAACCACTTAACAGATATTCTTCTTTGAGAGGCTGAGGGGCTAATTTAGGATAGATACAAGACGACCCTAAAAATAATAATTTTTTAACCTTAGAGGTGTGAGAGGCATGAATGATATTGATGGAAATCATTAAATTATCATATAGAAACTCAGCTCTGTAACAATTGTTGGCTTGTATTCCACCCACTTTGGCGGCTGCTAAAAAAACATATTCTGGTTTTTCGAGCTCAAAAAATGTTTCTACATCAGTTTGATTTCTCAAATCTAATTCAGATGAGGTTTTGAACACCAAATTATGATAACCTTCCTCTTTTAATTTTCTTATGATTGCAGAACCTACCATCCCTCTATGCCCTGCAACATATATTTTCGCGTTTTTTTCCACTATTCGTGCTGGTTTAAAATTTTATGACCACCATCCTTTAAGTATCGGTCTCTTTTAAATAATTCCAAATCGGCTGTAACCATTTCTTCAACTAATTCTTTAAAAGAATAAGTTTGTTTCCATCCTAATTCTTTTTTAGCCTTTGAAGGATCGCCCAATAACAACTCTACTTCAGTGGGTCTAAAATACTTTTCATCTACCTCTACTAAAATATCTCCTGTGTCAATATTAATTCCTTTTTCATTAACCCCTTTTCCTTCCCACTTAATTTTAATTCCTACCAATTCAAAAGCCAATTCAACAAACTCTTTTACTGAGTGCGTTTCACCTGTAGCCAACACATAATCATCTGGTTGCTCTTGTTGTAACATTTTCCACATTCCTTCAACGTAGTCTTTGGCGTGTCCCCAATCTCGTTTAGCTTCAAGGTTACCTAAATACATTTTTTTTTGCAATCCCAACTTAATTTTAGCCACAGCTCTTGTAATTTTTCTAGTTACAAAAGTTTCACCTCTTAAAGGGCTTTCGTGATTAAACAATATACCATTACAAGCATACATATGATATGCTTCACGGTAATTTTTAACTATCCAAAAAGCATATAATTTAGCTACGGCGTAAGGGCTACGTGGGTAAAAAGGTGTAGTTTCCGATTGAGGTGTTTCTACTACCTTTCCGTATAACTCAGAGGTTGAAGCTTGATAAAATTTAACTTTTTTGTCAAGATTTAACAGCCTAATTGCTTCTAAAAGTCTCAATGTACCAATTCCATCAGCATTGGCTGTATATTCAGGCATATCGAAAGATACTTTAACGTGTGACATAGCTGCCAAGTTATAAATTTCATCAGGTTGAATTTCTTTTACCAATCTAATTAAATTAGTACTGTCGGTTAAGTCACCATAATGTAGAAAGAAGCTTACATCAGACTCATGTTTGTCCTTGTATAAGTGGTCTATTCTATCGGTGTTAAACAATGATGATCTACGCTTTAAACCGTGTACTTCATATCCTTTTTTCAAAAGTAATTCGGCCAAATACGCTCCGTCTTGACCTGTAATTCCTGTAATTAGTGCTATTTTTTTACTCATTTTTAGAGTTTTGTCTTTTTTAATTTTGCTAAAAAATATGGATTTTTCAGCTGTGGTTTATTATAAGTTAATGGTTTTTTATCATAAAAATGTACAACCTCTCCCCCTATACTTTCATAAATTGCTTGACCGGCTGCTATGTCCCATTCCATTGTTGGGGCTAATCTTGTGTAAAAATCAGCTTTTCCTTTTACCAAATCAAAAAATTTTAAAGCACTCCCCTTTTTTATGATGGCTAATTTACCATATTTTTTTTCTAAATCACGTACAAATTTAAGAGATGTTCCTGAAAAAGGCGCTCTTGAATGTGCTAAAACTTTTTGTTTATTAGTTTTTGGGGTTATTTTCCACTTCTTATCAAATATATTATTGGCACCAAATGGCACTTCAAAAGCTGGTAAATCTGTCCCTCCTATAAGTATTTTATTTTGTGTTGGACTAGCTATAAAGCCTAGTACTGTTTTATTATTTTCTATTAAGGCAATGCAAATACAAAATTCATTATTTTTTTTTATAAATTCTTTTGTTCCGTCTAAAGGGTCAACTAACCATAGTTTGTTGAATTTTTTTCTTTCCTCATAAGGTGGTATTTGCTCTTCCTCCGAAATAATAGGGATATTAAATTGCTTTAATGCGTTTACAATTATTTTACTAGATTGTTTGTCGGCTATGGTTACTGGTGAATTATCGTGTTTTAATTCCACTTCAAAATCAAGTGCATATACCTCCATAATTTTATTTGATGCTTTTTCTAAAGCGTGAATAATTGGCGGTATGTAATCAGTAAAATTCAATTATAATTTATTGTAAGATTCTATCAAATTATCATATAATGAACTAGCTCCAATTCTGAATAATTTTGGCGTTAACCAGTCTTTGCCTAATACTTCATTTACAATTTTATAAAGTGTTAGAGCGTCTTCTAATGTTCTTATTCCTCCAGCAGGTTTAATCCCTATTTTTTTGCCTGTTTCAATATAAAACCTTTTAATTTCTTTACACATTACAAAAACAGCTTCTGGTGTTGAACCTATTTTAGCTTTTCCAGTAGAGGTTTTTATAAAATCAGCGCCTGACGCCATAGCTAATTTTGAGGCAACTAAAATATCTTCTTCTGTTTTTAACTGCCCTGTTTCCAAAATAACTTTTAAATGTTTATTTGGTAATCTTTTTCTTATTTCAACAAGCTCATTTGTAATATAATCAAGATTGCCTGCCAAAAATTCACCTCTATTTATTACAACATCTACCTCATCAATTTTAGTGTTATTAACTAATTCTATCTCACTTAATTTAGCTTGGGTTAAAGTTTGTCCTGTTGGAAAACAAGTAGATACAACAGCTACGTTAATGTTAGCGCTAACATTTTCTTTTGCAAGATTTCCAAAATTTGAAAATACACACACAGCAGCTGGAAAAGTATTTTTAAAACCTTTATTAGCCTTTTCAACTAATTTTAATACCGTTTGATTGTTATCGGTATCATTTAAAGTAGTTAAATCAATAAAAGAAATTAATTTAAGAATTAAGTCTTTATCAATTTTTTGATTTGTATTTAAAATTTTATTTAACATTTTGGTAATTGATTTTTATCTTATTAACCGCTTTCGTACCACAGCGTAAATAATTTACGTTGAGTGTTAATAGCTTTATTCTGTAACAAATGTAACAAATTATTAATTATTATGAATATTTTAAGATTTATAGAGCAATTTCCAACAGAACAAAGTTATAGAAATGATTTTAAAGAGAAAAGAGAGAAAGAAGATGTTTATTGTAAAAAGTGCAAAAGTAAAGACCATTATTGGTCAAGTTCTAAAGAACAATGGCAATGTAAGAATTGTAAATTTAGAACAACATTGAGAAGCGGAACAATAATGGAACACTCTAATTTGCCTTTTAGAA
>DQTE01000170.1 GCA_015662905.1 Crocinitomix sp.
GTAGATATGTTTAGTGTTACCGCAACAAACGCCATTAACTATGCAATTAATGGTTATTGTAATACAACTCCTTTAGGTGCTGGTGTTTATGGATTCTCATCTAATGTAACTAATCAAAAAGCTGCAGTTTGGGGTGATATAAACAGTACTAACGCTCAAGCATCAGCTGTGTTAGGACAATATTTACAAGCAACTGGTGCAGGAAACGGTGTGTACGGCTTTACAAATAGTACTTCTGCTGTTGGAGTTAGAGGTTATAAACCCGCTGGGGGTTTGGGATGGGGAGGCTTGTTCTTAAATGATCTTGGCTATACTGGGTTTTTTGGGTTAGCTTCTGATGAAAAACTAAAAACTAATATAAGACCAATTAGCAATTCTTTAAGCGTTATCAATAGTATAAAAGTGTATTCTTATCATTATGATATTAATAAATATCCTAATCTTGGAGACTCAACGTTGCACTTTGGTGTAATGGCACAAGAGTTAGAAGTTATTTTACCAAATTTAGTAAAAACAAAAAACATTGATTTACACAATACACAAGCTAACGAAAAAGATAAAAAAGTAGATTATAAAGAGCCTGAACAGGTTAAAACCGTTAATTATCTTGAGTTAGTTCCAATATTAATTCAAGGTATTCAAGAACAACAACAAATTATCAATGCCCAGCAACAACAAATTGATAGTTTAAACACAAGGTTAAATAAATTGGAAGAAAAAGAATAACTTATGAAACTATTATTATTTTTCATATCAGCTTTTTTAAGCATAACCGTATTTTCACAAGGGCGTTTAGTTATAAATGACAATGCTTTTGTGGTAATGCAAGGTGGTGCGTTTATTGTTTTAGACAATCCAAACACCAATGCCATTACTGTACAAGGTACAGGTGCAAATATTGTAAGCGAAGCCGAAAACAACAAAATTAAATGGCAAATAGGCACCAATACAGGTGCTTACACCATTCCTTTTACTGATAATGCTAACGCCACCTCAGGCGATAATGCTCAAACTGTAGATAACGGCACAAAAATCCCTTATACATTAAACATTTCTGCTGCTGCAACTGGTGGTAATTATTATGAATTTAGTACGTATGATGGTGCTACTTGGGACAATCAGACATACATGCCTTCTATGGTAACGCATATGGGACAATTGTTAGCCCCTTATGCTGCCAACCATTCTGCTTATGCAATAGATAGATTTTGGGTAATAAACCTAGTAGGATATGCTACAAAACCAACAGTAACACACTCTTTTAACTATATCGACAACGAAATTACGGCTACGGGAAATAGCTTACTTGAAGTTAATTTAGGTGCACAACGGTTTAATGACCCAGCTGGTACGTGGGGAGATATGTGGCCTGTTAAAGCTACTCAAAATACTGCCACAAATGTTTTAGTAACACCATCAATTGCACCTACAGATTTTTTTGCCGCTTGGGTATTATCTGATATTATTGACCCTTTACCAGTTGAGTTAATAAATTTTTCAGCCAAGTGTAATATAAATGGTGATGTAACAATATCTTGGACTACAAATAGTGAAACCAATAATGATTATTTTACCATTGAAAAATCATATAACGGTTATGACTTTTTTAGTATAGGAACTTTAGACGGAGCTGGAAACAGTAGTGAAATTTTAAACTATCTGTTTGTTGATACTGATGGAGATTACTCAGCATATTACAGATTAAAACAAACTGATTTTAACGGAGATGAAACTTATTCTGATATCATCTCAATAAAATGTGAACAAAACGAACAAAATATTTTTGCCTTTACAAGTAACGGGCAAATTGTGTTAAGTATTGAAACGAATAAAGAAGAAAATGTACTTGTAGATATTGTAGATGCTAGAGGAAGAAAAGTCTATAATACACAAGTAATGACAACTGAAGGAACAAACACTTTTACAATAAACGACAATTTTTCTACAGGTATCTATTTCATAAGATTATCTGGTCAAACCATAAATAAGTCGATAAAAATTTATTTGCAATAAAATAATATTTCTGTATAACTAAATTTTTAAAACCTCTAACTCTAAAAAGTTAGAGGTTTTTTGTTTTATCATCAATCATTCACTTATCTTTGCAAATTCTTATGAGTCAATACAAAAAAGTAGCATTTTATACCTTGGGGTGTAAACTGAATTTTTCAGAAACATCAACCATAGCCCGTAATTTTGAAGGCCAAGGGTTTGCAAAGGTTGATTTTACAGACAACCCAGATATTGTGGTTATAAATACGTGTTCGGTTACAGAAAATGCCGATAAAAAATGCCGACAAATAGTTAAAAAAGCCTCTAAGATTAATCCTAATGTTTTTGTGGTAATGATTGGGTGCTACGCTCAGTTAAAACCTCAAGAAATTGCAAACATAAACGGTGTAGATTTAGTATTAGGTGCCAATGAAAAATTCAACATTCTTGACCATATAGATAATTTAGAAAAAAAAGATGTTGCTAAAATTGAAAACAAAAATATTAAAGAAACTAAAGATTTTATCCCCTCTTTTAGTTTTGGTGACCGCACCCGTTCTTTTTTAAAAATTCAAGACGGATGTGATTATTTTTGTACTTTTTGTACTATTCCTTTGGCAAGAGGTAAGAGTAGAAACGCATCTATAAAAGAGACGATTAAAGAAGCTGAAAAAATAGCAAAAACAGATATAAAAGAAGTTGTCTTAACAGGTGTAAATATTGGTGATTTTGGGCAAAGAGGTAAAGAAACATTTTTTGACTTAATTAAAAAACTTGACAAAATTGACGGGATAGACCGGTATAGAATATCATCCATTGAGCCAAACTTACTAACAAACGACATTATTAACTTTGTACATACATCAAATAAATTTTTACCACATTTTCATATCCCATTACAATCGGGGTCTGACAACCTTTTAAAAAAAATGAGGCGCAAGTATTTAACAGATTTATATGCTAATAGGGTAAAACAAATAAAAGATAACAACCCTGATACCTGTATTGGAGTTGATGTAATTGTTGGTTTTCCGGGAGAAACTAAAGAAGAATTTAATAAAACCATAACCTTTTTAAAAAACCTAAATATTTCGTATTTACACGTGTTTACTTATTCAGAACGTGCTAATACTACGGCAAAAAAAATGTCAGATGCTGTCCCTCTTAACTCCAGAAGAGGACGCAGTAAACAATTACAGATTTTGTCAAATAAAAAAAGACGTGCTTTTTATGAGTCTCAAATCGGAAAAACCAAAAATGTACTTTGGGAAGGTGAAGAAAATGAAGGAATAATGTATGGTTTTACCGAAAACTATGTTAAAGTTAAAACCGCTTTTAATCAAAAATTAGTAAATCAAATTCAAACCGTAAAACTCACCGAAATTGACAGAGATGGTGTCGTAAAAATTGAACCAATTTAATCTATTCAAACAATTTTTAACGTTTAATTGGTACAAAGTAATTAGAATAATTGTATTTTTGCTTAAAAGATTTTTATGTCTAAATATAAAGCAGGTCCTTTTTTAAAAAAAATAGAATATCCAAAAGACTTACGAGATAAGTTTAAAATAGATGATTTACCACAAGTCTCTGATGAATTACGCCAATATATTATTGATGTAATCTCAGAAATTGGAAACTCTCACTTTGGCGCAAGTTTAGGTGTTGTAGAGTTAACTGTTGCTTTACACTATGTGTTTAATACACCAGTTGATCAATTGGTTTGGGATGTAGGGCATCAAGCTTATGGCCATAAAATTTTAACTGGCAGGCGTAAAATTTTTCATACCAACCGTTTGTATGGCGGTATGTCTGGTTTTCCTAAACGTAGCGAAAGTGAATATGACACTTTTGGTGTTGGGCATTCCTCTACCTCAATATCAGGCGCATTAGGAATGGCCATTGCTAACCAATATAAAAAAGACAACAGACAGCATATCGCAGTAATTGGTGATGGTTCTATGACCGCTGGCTTGGCATTTGAAGGGCTAAATCACGCTGGGTTTACAAATTCAAATCTATTAGTTGTATTAAACGACAACTGCATGTCTATTGATAAGAATGTTGGGGCTTTAAGAGATTATTTAACAGACATAACAACCTCACACACTTATAACAAGGTAAAAGATGAAGTGTGGTCTTTATTAGGAAAAATATCCAAGTTTGGACCAAATGCTCAAACAATTGCAACTAAAATTTCTACTGCACTTAAAAGTAGTTTATTAAAGGAATCTAACTATTTTGAGTCGTTAAACTTTAGATATTTCGGCCCAGTTGATGGTCATGATGTAATTGGTTTAGTTAAAATAATGGAAGATTTAAAAGATATTCCAGGGCCTAAAATATTACACGTTATAACCGTAAAAGGTAAAGGATACAAACCGGCCGAAGAAGGAAACGCTACACAATGGCATGCGCCTGGTGTGTTTAACAAAGAAACAGGTGAAATTATTAAAGTTGTACCTAAATCACCTCAACCACCAAAATTTCAAGAAGTATTTGGGCACACTATTGTTGAGTTAGCCGAAAAGAATGAAAAAATTATGGGGATAACTCCAGCAATGCCAACAGGATGCTCATTGAACATTATGATGAAAGCAATGCCAGATAGAGCTTTTGATGTGGGAATTGCAGAACAACATGCGGTAACCCTCTCAGCAGGTATGGCAACACAAGGTCTAATTCCTTTCTGCAATATTTACTCCTCATTTATGCAACGTGCCTACGACCAAGTGGTACATGATGTGGCTTTACAAAATTTAAATGTTGTTTTCTGTTTAGATAGAGGTGGATTGGTTGGAGCAGACGGTGCAACACATCACGGAGCATATGACATCTCTTATATGAGACATATTCCAAACATGATTGTGTCGTCACCAATGAATGAAACAGAGCTAAGAAACTTAATGTACACTGCACAGCTACCAAATAAAGGGCCTTTTTCAATAAGATATCCAAGAGGAAAAGGAGTGATGTCTCAATGGAAAACACCATTTAAAGAAATTAAAATAGGTACTGCACGTAAAATTAAAAACGGAACTGATTTAGCATTTTTAACGCTTGGTCCTGTCGGAAATTACACTATTGAGGCATGTAAAATACTTGAAGATAAAGGTATAAATCCTGCCCACTACGACATGAGATTCATAAAGCCTATAGATGAAACCATTTTACATGAAGTATTCTCTAAGTTTGATAAAATTATAACCATTGAAGATGGTGCAATAATGGGAGGAATGGGTTCTGCCGTTTTAGAATTTATGGCAGACCATAATTATCACGCTAAAATAGTAAGACTTGGAATACCTGATAAATTTATTCAACACGGTACACAAAATGAACTTTACGCAGAGTGTGGGTACGACACAAAATCAATGGTAAATACAGCAATTAAATTAGTTGATAAAAACCAAAATACTAATCCTTCAATTTTAGTAGGATGATTAAACAATATCTCTTTTTTGCTTCATTAATTGGGATAATTACCTCATGTCAATCAAAAAGAGAAAAAACTACCCAACAAATTATACAAGAAGAAGTAAAACACTTCTTTTTTATGCCAGATTCAACAAAAATAAAAGTAAACATTACAGACACAATTTTTTATATTAATCTGCTTGAACAGGAAAAAGAGCTTGACTATAAAATTGGCGTAATTCAACACAATATTGACACCCTTGGCGCTTACATTCACCTTTGGAAAAATAAAATGTTTGAATTAATAGATAACCAAGCCAATGAGTGTAAAATTAATCACGCTAAGTTGATGTATAACACATACTTGTTGAGTCAAAAGGAATTTATTATAGAAAAAATGGACTTGATGAACACTAGAAGAATAAAATTAGGTCTAAAACGTTTTTCAAACGATTCAATAATGGGGTATGAAACAGATGTAACCTATTTTATAACCGACTCTGATTCTAGCACCCTAAATGTTTTAATGAATGCAAATTTTAAAATTGTTGATTAAAATGAAAAAAACTGTAATTTTTATCTGTTCCTTAACACTATTAATTAGTTGCCAGACTAAGCAACATCATAAAAATAAAGAAAAAATAGAAATAACAAAACAGCCACAAACAAATCCAAAAACGACCGAAACAGTCAAACCGCAAACCTCAAAAGTTGTTACAAACAATCCTAACGGAGAATTTTTGGAAGTGTATTCAAATGGAAACATTAAAATACAAGGTCAAAATAAAAATGGAAAAAGAGATGGCGAATGGCATTCTTATTTTGAAAATGGAAACAGATGGAGTAAAACAACTTACAAAAATGGAATTAAAGAAGGTCCTAGTTTTGTCAATTATCCTAACGGAAAACTATTTTACAACGGAAATTATAAAAATGATGTAAAAACTGGTAAATGGGTTTTTTATAAGGAAGATGGCTCAATAAATTATACTGAAACACATTAATTATTATGAAAATATTTTTACTCTTGATATGTTTAATATCAACTGTAGTTGTTGCGCAAGACAAGCTAAACCTTGATTACAAGGTCTATAACAATTGGAAATCTATAAAGCAAACGGTTTGGTCGCCTGATGGAGAAATTATCGCCTACCAAATTAACCCTTTTAAAGGTGATGGTTTTTTATATGTTAAAAATACTAGTTCAAACAAAGTGCTTTCTAAAATTGAAAGAGGAAAAAATGCTGTAATCCATCATGATAATGCTTATGTAGTCTATAACATAGGTACTCAATACGATAGCATCCGACAATTAAAATTAGATAAAGTCAAAAAAGATAAATTTCCTAAAGATACACTTGGAATCTATTGGATAAAAAAGGATTCAACAGCATTAATACCGAACGTAAAATCCTTTAAACAAAGTGAAGAAGGAGAATGGTTAGCCTACTTACTCGCTAAGGATACTCGTCCCAACTGCAAAAAGAAAAAATGTAAAATACTTAATAAAAGAAATAAATGTGAAAAAGAAGCAACAACAGGAACAACGCTTATACTGTATAACCCTCTGTCCCATCAAAAACAAGAAATTTATCAGGTAAAAGAGTATTATTTTAATGAAAAAGGCACCATTTTGGCTTATGTAACAAGCAACAAAGGTGAAAAAGATTCTTTAAGCTTAAACGTATTAATGCTAAACCAACAAAACAGTGTAAAAATATTAAGTAAAAATAAATTATCCATAAAATCCATTGCGTTTGATAAAATGGGTAATCAATTGGCTTACTTAGAAAGTAACGATACAAACAAACGAAAAACATATTACCTAAACTATTGGCATAAAGACTTGAGTGAAGCTATAACCATAGTTGATTCATTAACCCAAAACATGCCTCAAAGCTGGACTGTTTCCGAATTTAAAGCACCTTTTTTTTCAAGAAATGGAAAAAAATTATTTTTAGGAACAAACAAAATTGTTGAACAAGAACCTGAGGACACTTTGCTAAATGAAGAAAAACCAAAAGTTGATGTTTGGTCGTGGCAAGATAAAAAACTGCAACCTATGCAACTAAAACAAAAGAAATTTGAAGAAAAGCGGAGCTATTTAGCTGTTTATCATATTAATGAAAATAAATTTGTTCAACTCGCAAACAAAAAAATAAGAAGCATTAAACTACTTGACCACAACAACAGTAATTTTGCACTAGGCTATGATGACCAACCTTATCAAAAAGAACAATCATGGGAGTTTCCTTGGAGTACAGACTTATACCGTATTGATGTAAACTCTGGTAAAGCAGAATTATTAAAATCAAAAATTAAATATGATGCAGAGTTATCACCTTCTGGTAAATATCTAATGTGGTATAGTGGCACAGATTCCTCTTGGAAAGCTTTAAATGTAAACACTAAAAAAGAAATTAATATCACCCTATCAATCAAAGCTAATTTTGCTGATGATAACAATGGCTCACCCTACATTCCTTATCCTGTGGGCAATAGCCGTTGGGTTAATGATAAAGATGAAGAAAAATTAATCGTTTACTCTGAGTATGATATATGGTTGCTTAACCCAAATGATTCAAATAACCAAATTTGTTTAACCGGTCAACAAGGAAAAACCAATAAGGTCAAATACCGTGTAAATGTGTTAGAAAGAGACTCAACTTACCTAATTCTTAACAACAATTTGTTTCATGGCTTTGACACTCGAACAAAAGAAGAGTTTTACATTAAACCAAACAACATTTCAAAAGAGTTTTTAAAAACCAATCATACGTTTTACTTTATGATAAAAGCCAAAAAGTCAAACAAATTATTATTTAGAATGATGAATTTTCAGGATTATCCTGAATTGTATATTACAGACTTAAATTTTACAACACCAATTCAATTGACACAAACCAATCCGCAACAAAAAAAATACAATTGGGGAACTGTAGAATTAGTACACTGGACGTCTTACGAAGGTAAACAATTAGATGGCTTACTTTATAAACCTGAAAATTTTGATTCAACAAAAAAATACCCAATGATTGTTTATTTCTACGAAAAATATGCAGATGATATACACAGACACTATCAGCCTAAGCCAACAGCATCTATAATTTACCCAACAGAATATGTAAGTAACGGATATATTGTGTTTATTCCAGATATTAAATATACACCCGGACACCCTGCTAAATCAGCTTATGACTGTATTGTTAGTGGAACAGATTACCTTATTAAAAAATACAATTGGATTGATTCTACCCGAATGGGATTACAAGGTCAAAGTTGGGGAGGGTATCAAACAGCTCAATTAATCACAATGACTGATAAATTCACCTGTGGTATGGCTGGTGCTCCCGTTAGCAATATGTTTTCGGCTTATGGTGGTGTTAGATGGGGCAGTGGTATGAGTAGAGCATTTCAATATGAACGTACACAAAGTAGAATTGGGTGTACAATATGGGATTGCCCTGAGTTGTATATGGAAAACTCACCAATTTTTCATTTGCCCAAAGTTAACACGCCACTTTTGATAATGCACAATGATGGAGACGGCGCTGTGCCTTGGTACCAAGGCATTGAAATGTATATGGGATTAAGAAGACTCAACAAACCAGTTTGGTTACTTAATTACAATGGAGACCAACACAACTTAATGAAAAATGCCAATCGTGAGGATTTAAGTATAAGAATGAGACAGTTCTTTGATTATTATCTTCAAGGCAAGCCTCAACCTAAATGGATGTCTGAAGGTGTAAAAGCAATTGATAAAGGAAAAACTCATATTCCTGAATAAATTAAGTTTTAAAAGCACTAAAATCATTAATCAAACTTGTGAATTTCACAAAAAAGCAAACCTATTGCGAAATTAACTTTTACATAACAATCAAACAGTTCTACCTTTGAAAATAAAAAGGTATGAAAAAAATAATATTAATATCGCTTTTGGTTGTAGTAGCGCAGTCTTGTTCTAACTATAAGTATAAAAATTTTAATAAACAAAAATACACATCATTACACCCCAAAAAAGTAACAACTCAAAAGCCAACTGATAAAAAAGAAACAATCAAATACGATTTACCTAAAAAAAATTCTCTCAAAAAACAAAATCAAAAAGAATTTATTGTAGAAGCTAATATCAAAACAAATGATAATGTTGACTCAACAATTAATAATTCAACAAAATTTAAGCTAACACAAAAAAACACTGCTAAAATTGAAAAGAGATTAATGAAAAAAATTGTGTCTGGTAAAATTTTAAATTCAAAAAATAAAAATTTACAAAAAAATAATCAACAAAACAATAGTAAAAAGAAAGACAATAATTCAACCAAAAAATCATCAAGTCTTATAAAAACTATTTTGCTAATAACACTTGTTGTTGTTATAACAACTGCTTTAGTTTTGTTTTTATTGCTATTAGCCTATGGCAGTGCTTGGGGAGGCGACGACACTTTGGCGTTAATTTTTTTAGGTCTTGCCGCTTTATTTTTTTTACTTGGAGTATATTTTATTTATATCATATTAAAAAACGCTAAAAGCAATGAAAATAATGATACTAAAAACAATGAAAAGAAAGATAATAAAGCTGGTTTAAATATATTAATTGCTTTTTTATCAATATTTTTAGGGATAAGATTGTTTATGTTTTTATCTCTTCTTTTTTCTTAAAAGCTAAGGCGTTGTAATATGCTTTATATCATAAAGTTTAAGGATTTTATATGCATTTTCTTGTATTTTAGAAGGTAATGCATATAATTTATTGGTAGA
>DQTE01000242.1 GCA_015662905.1 Crocinitomix sp.
TATAAATTACCCTCAAGTAAAAAATGATGATGATTTTTTTAAAAAATATTCCTTTTCAATTTTTAGATATGAGTAAAAGTCTTATCTATATAATGTTATTTGTGTTGGTGTTTTTTTCTTGTGCTTCTCCACAAAAGAGTGATTATGAAAAAATTAATAATTACCTGCGAACCGTGCACAATTATCATAAATTGCAATTGTACAAAAATATTGTTGTTATTAATGAGTCTGGTACTTGTATGAATTGTAATAATTCATTTTCAAAATCAATGACCAAAAACATTGAAAATGACAATGTACTTTTCCTAATATGTTCACCTGGTAGGAAAGTTGACATCTCAGGATATCTCGATACTGAAAAAAGCAACATTTTGTTTGATTTCCATAATAAATTTGGTAAACTTAACCTTGTAAACCATTGCGCTATTATTAAACTGGAGGATAAAAAAATTGATACTATTATTGAGATTGATGTCAATAATGTTAGAGAGAAAAATACAATTATTTTCCCCACTAAGTTAGGGGATTAACACCCCTTATCTTCCTAAAATATTTTTATAACTCGCTACAAAAATATTTTATTCATCAACTGATAGAATAAAATTTAGTTTATTTTCAAGTCATTTGGTAATTCACTTGATATTACAATTCACAGTATATTAAAACGGTTTTGTTGCTTCTCTATCAATGTTTTTTTAGTTTTTTTTATCTGCGAGCCCAATATATGCGTAAAAAAACAAATCCCTCAAATAAAATACTTTTACACAAAAAAGACTGTTACGTTTGTAACAGCCTTTTATGAAGATATTATAAATTAATGTTCTCTAAAAATTTGGACCGTTCCTTGTCCTTTGTATTTAGTGCCATTTGTTGCTTCTGCTTCATACACATAAAAGTAAGTTCCGTCTGTACATGGTTTACCATTTTTCATATTTGTACCATCCCATTTGTCACTAGGAGATTCAAATATAAACATCACGTTACCCCACCTGTCAGTAATTGTACAATTTAGAGTTACTAAAGCATCCGAAGGTAAATAAAACTCATCATTAATACCATCTCCATCAGGGGTAAATACATTTGCTGGTGTTAAAGAAGGCACATCATGTACAATTATTTCTTTACAAGTAGAATCTATACAACCGTTTAAGTTTTCAATTACTTGTAAACAAATTGTATAAACACCTTCTGATGTATATGGTACATAAATAGTGTTTAAAGATTCTGTAATTACATCATACTGACCATTTAAGCCCATTGTCCAAATAAACACTGTATCTACATTTGTTTGTGTATTTCCATTATAAACGGTATCGTTTGCAAAAGCATAGTATTGTGATGTATTATCCAATTCAATTTCTACAACTGCTGTTCCTTCGTATGGTGAAGTGAAATCGGCAGATGTTATAGTGAAATCGGCAATTGGCGCTAATGAATCTAGATAGATAGTAGTATCAACAGTACACCCTAAATCATTATAACCAAAAAACGTGTAATATCCTGGTGCTAAATTTGTTATTGTAGTTACCCCCACCGTAAATTGTTGTTGGGTAGTTTCATTAAACCAATAACTTGTATTGTATGATGTACCATTACCGTTTCCATCACTTCCGCCTGTTAATGCTGCCTGTACTTTACCTAAAGGATTATCAAAAGGAATTTGATCTCTACAAATAGCTGGTTGTACAACATTGGCATACAGGATTTTTAATTCTTCTGGATAAACGATATTAAAATCAAAGAATCTATTACATCCTACACTGTCCGTTATTTTTAATTGATAAAACCCTTCGGCTAAGTGATTATTTAGCATTGCACCTGTACCATTGATTCCAGACGGAGGGAAAGGTACCCAATCATAATATAGACTATCAACTGATGAATCCTGATAGTTATACACGGTATCGATTTGTATAAAACCAGATTCAATACCATAACAGCTTGGATTTATCAAAGTAAAATCAATATCTATTTCACCTGGTTGGTCAATAAATACTGTATCATAATCAGTACATCCTTTGTCATCTTCAATATATACATAATACCAACCTGTTACCAAACCATTAACAGTTAATTCGTTCACTCCACTATTTAGCAAATTATTATTTGCATCAGAAATCTCAGCTATGGTAACATTGTTTCCTCCTGTAAATGCAATAGTTATATCTCCATCACTTCCACCAAAACAATCTGGGTTGTCAACAGATGAAAAATCAACAACTAAAGGAGCAGGTTCAAAAATAGTAAAGGTTTGAGACCAAGCACAACCAGAACCTTGTTCAACCACAGACACGACCCACTGTCCTCCATATAATGTATCTACAACATCTCCTGTTCCTACTCCTACACCGTTCAATGAGCTAAAATCACCGGATAAGTGTGTCCAAGTAATATCATACGGACCAGGATTTAACCCTCCTTGAATGTTTCCTATTTCAGCAGAACCGTCTTGCATTCCAAAACATGTTACTGAATCTAAAGTAGATTGAATCCAATCGGCAGTTACGGCAGTAACAGCAGTACCTACAGCAACAGCAGTATCTGTAAAGCATCCATTTGCATCTACAACATTTAAAAAGTAGGTTAAACCACCAGTTAGATTTGTAAATTGATTACTAGCTTGAGGTCCAATAGTAATACCACCTCCTGTTAGAGTATATGTATAACCAGTAGGTAATACTTCAATAATTCCTAAGGTAGGTGAAGACTGACCTGGACAGTTTAAAGCATCTGTTACATTAATTTGAGTAATGTTTACACCACCTGGCGTTACTTTTACAGAATCTGTTACCGTATAGCATCCATCATACACCTCAACATATTCCCACAATACAGTATTTGGTGCTGTAATGGTAACTTGACTTGTACTACTTGTTTGTGGATACCAATTGTAAGTTATTGCATTTTGATCATAAGGATTGTTAACCTGGACGACTTCAAATGTAAACTGTTGCCCAGGACAAAGTACAACATCTTGGTCATTAAACACTAAGGTAGGTTGAGGTGCAGGTGCTACAGTTACATCAATTGTACCTTGAGATGTTACCCCACAGACATCTGTGACATCAACCGTATAAGTTACTGTACCAGTATTTAGAGCAGGTACCCATATTGAGTCGTTAGTTTGACCTGTTAACCAAGTATAATCAAGTTGAGGTATGCCACCGTCAGTTGTTGCAGAAATGAGAATTGAATCAGTAGGACAAGTAATTGTTGTATCAGATGTTATGACATTAAAAGGGAGGGGGTCTGTAATTTCAATGGTAGCAGTTGTAGTAATAGTATCACCACAAGCATTAACTATATCAACTGATAAGATTACTGTTTCTATACCTTCTGCTATACCGTCAGCATTTGGTGTTATATAAAATTGTACTGTATCAACACCAACTGGAAAAGTTACAGTACCACTTAAATTATTATAGTCAACACCATTGGTTGCAGTTCCTGCAATGCCATAATTAATAGTTAAAGCTACAGTGTCAGAATCTTCAGGTCTTGTAAAAGTTACAATTGCAGAATCACATGCTTCAGTTATTGCAGCACTACCAGTAGCAGAAGCAATAGAAACATTTACACCATTTGATGAAAATGAGCTAGCTTCAAGAAAAACAGCAGAATCAAAAGCCTGGTCACCAGCGTCAGCAATTGCTATTTTAATATGATATGTTTGCCCACAAACTACTGATGCAGCAGCTTGCAAGACTACTGTATGGGCATCATATTGTAAATCTACACCACCTGTATTATCAGTTAAAAAAGCGCAATTTTGACAGGGGCCTGTGTTTGAATTTCCATTATTCAAATTATTTATTGTTACAGGCATACTTGTACCTGGGATAATTGCAATATTCTCTGCACCACCAGCATAAGGGCCTGCAAAACCGGGTCCGCTAATAAAAAAACCAAAAGCATCATTAAAAGATGACGGTGCGTATTCATGATACTCCTCTGAGGCAAATATGTAGTTGAAAACAATGGAATCTCCTGCTGGGATAAAATCAAATTCTAAAATACATTCATTGTTCATTGTTGCTGAACCAATGGCTGCTAAATCAGGATCATTAGGGTCAGGATTAGCAACCCCATTGTTATTTGTAGCCCCTCCTGAATTATTTGGCCCTACAGCTAGAATAACGTCACCAGTTCCAAGGATTATACCTTCAGTGATAGGAAAAGATGTTCCATTATTGTTGAAATAACCAACGGTAGTTTGAATCACATTTGCATCAGGAACAGAGTAATTGTAAGTTACATTGGTTACTATCACTCCACTTCCAACCAACACATTGTTTACCAGTTGGTCAGGTGTTTGAGTTTGGTCAATTATAATTTGGCCATAAGAAAATGTTGCTACGCATACTAAAAAAAGACTACTAAAAAAATTCTTCATTTTTAATTTAATTTATATTCATATAACCTTAACTATCATTTCTCTATAAAGGTTGCACAATATAATTATTTTTTTAAAAAATCAAAGATAGTTTTAGGAAGTAAATATAACTACAACCATAAATCATCAAATAAACTCAAAATCTACGCGCCTGTTCAACTTTTTTCCTTTAGGTGTTGCATTAGACAATGCAGGATCTCTTTCTCCTCTATATTCTATAACTACCTGATCTTCTCTTAACCCTAAAGACAAGAGATAATCTTTTACTGCATTTGCTCTTCTTTTGGATAAATCTATATTGTAAGCATCACTTCCTATAGAATTTGTATGACCTATTATTTTTATTCTTAAATCAGTATGTGAATTAACAATTTTTACCATATTGCTCAAATAGTTTTGGTATTCCGGTCTTAAAATATCTTTATCGTGATCAAAATAAACAGGGTGAAATTCAAAATTTCTCATTTGTTCATCTCTCACGTAATAAGCAGGCCAACCTCTTTTTAAATCACTAACAAAAGTGTTTAACCAAGAATGATAAAGTGAAACAGTATCTGTTTTTGACATTTGATACTTAGAACGAAAAAGTATAATTTTACCACTTGAACGACAAGAGGTAGAATAATAATCTCCAGACAAATACCCTGTTGAATCATTATAAGTTAGTTCTCCTTTTAGTAAACACCAGTATGCTCTCCCAGAGTTTTTTTTATTACCAAACATAACCTCCTCAAAAGAAAGTTGTTTTTTATTTACATTCGCTTTAACTAATTTAATTGCGTAATACTGTGAAAAAGGTGTTTCAATTCTAGACTCTCCTTTTAATTTTGTGTCTGAATCCCGTATAAATTCAAACCAAATGGCTTTACCTTGTTCTGTTTTTTGACCATTATTAATGATAATGCCTTGCCACACACCTTCAAAAAAAGATACTTGTCCTTTACTTAAAAAAGATATCAATATAAGTAGTAAAAGGAAAAGTCGTTTCATTAATTATTGAATTTAACAATTTTTATACCTTAATTTAATTGATATACGTGAATAAAAAAAATGGTTTCATAAATTTGTCTTTTAAATTGATTTATTTTATCTTTACCAAAACTATAAAAATGATTTTAAGAAAAGCATTACAAGAAAATTTCCCTATAATAAGTGAACCTGAATTAATTGAAGAAATTATGAAGGTTGCATATATTCATGAGATGGATGAAGACGACATATTAATTGATATTAATGAAAATATTAAAAATTTACCCTTGTTAGTTGAAGGTTCTGTAAAAATTTTAAGAGAGGACGAAAATGGTAATGAAGTTTTTTTGTATTATGTTGATGCTGGTAATACTTGTGCAGCAACTTTAACATGCTGTATGGATTCAAAAAGAAGTAACATAAGAGCTATTGTAGAAGAAAAAGCTGTTTTTTTAACCATTCCTTACCAATATATGGATATTTGGATGGGGAAATATAAAAGTTGGCGTGAGTTTATTTTAACGACCTATTCTTTAAGATTTGAAGAATTACTTAAAGCTGTTGATCAGTTAGCATTCAAAAAAATGGATCAAAGAATTTTAAATTTTCTAAATGAAAAATCAAACCTGCTTAATAGTAAGATTATAAAAATATCTCACCAACAAATAGCTTATGACTTGAACACTTCTCGTGAAGTTGTATCAAGAATATTAAAACAAATGGAAAGAGAAAACTTAGTTAAAATAAATAGAGGTCAATTAGAGTTGTTAGAATAATTCGCCCTTAAAAATTCCTAGTTATATATAATTTTGGGGAAATTTATGTTTTTTGTGATAAAAGTCACTTAAAAATATGATTATTATCAGTAAGTTTGGCTTACTAATCTTAAATTTAGAAAAATTATGAGTACACATTACAATATAGTAGTTATTGGAGGTGGAACTGCTGGAATAATGACTTCTGCACAATTAATAAGACAGAAAAAAGATTTAAAAATAGCAATTATTGAACCTTCAGATAAACACATTTATCAACCAGCTTAGACACTAGTAGGAGCAAATACATTTAATTATGACAAAACTATTAGGCCTGAGAGTTCTGTGATACCTAAAAAAGTTACTTGGATAAAAGAATTTGCTGATTTGTTTGACCCTGAAAACAACAAAGTTACAACAAAAAGTGGGACAGAATTGACTTATGATTATTTGATAGTTGCACCTGGAATTCAAATTGATTTAGATGGAATTGAGGGGTTAAAAGACACTATGGGGAAAAACGGAGTTTGTTCAAACTATATAGACCCAAAATATACTTGGGAGTGTTTAAAAAATTTTAAGGGAGGTAATGCTTTATTTACACAACCAACTACTCCAATCAAGTGTGGTGGTGCACCTCAAAAAATAATGTACTTGGCTGATGATCATTTTAGGAAGTCTGGTGTAAGAAATAAATCAAATGTAATCTTTGCAACACCTGGTGGTGTTATTTTTGGTGTATCCCCTTTTAAAGAAGAGTTAGAAAGAATAATTAAAAAGAAAGACATAGATTTTAAACCTTTTTATGCTATTACTAAAATTGATGGAGAAAAAAAGGAAGCCCATTTTAAACATGTAGCTACTGGAGAAAATCAGTGTGTTATAATGGAGGATAATAAACTTCAAGAGAGAGAAGAAGAAGAGGATAGTACTATTGTTATTCCGTTTGATTTGCTTCATTTAGCCCCGCCTCAATCAGCACCAGATTTTATTAAAAAATCACCTTTTTGTAATGACAATAATTGGATGGATGTTGATATAAACACTTTACAATCTAATAAATACCCTAATGTGTTTGGATTAGGAGATGTTGCGGCATTACCAACAGCTAAAACTGGTGCGGCAATTAGAAAACAAGCCCCTGTTGTTGTTGGGAATATTTTACATCTAATGAA
>DQTE01000275.1 GCA_015662905.1 Crocinitomix sp.
GAGTGTCCTCCTGTGTTATTGTCAGGAGATAAAAATAAAGTTTTATGTCCTTTAGAACCTGCAATTGCTTAATTATAGACTGTTATATTATCACAGTGATTAAGCAATTTAAGATAGATGATAACTTAATTTACTTTTAAAAATTTTTTTCTTTTGTTGATTCATTTTTTGTAATGTGTAATTGTAATTAATCATTTTATTCAAATATATGTTTTTTATTTCATAATAACTAATGAGGAATTACTATTATTTTTTTAATTCATACTTTTTGGTTAAAAAATTATTAGATTTGAAATCAAATCAAGAAAACTAAACATTGATTTGTTTATTTTACAAATTAAAGAAAATATATATTTATGAGTTTTTTATTATCTGTAACAGCTATAAAATCAAATAATGTTGACGTTAATGCACCTTTAATTACTGATGACAAAATAGTTTTTGGTTTATTAATGGGCGTGTTAGCCTTAATTTTTTATACAGCATCTAAAAAAGGTGGTTGGGAAAAATTTTACAAAATTATTCCAGCTCTATTTTTGTGTTACTTTGTGCCTTCTTTGCTAAGTACTTTTGGAATTATTTCGGCTGAGTATTCTAACCTTTATTACATTGCTAAAAACTTTTTTTTACCAGCAGCGCTAATTCTTATGACATTGAGTATTGATATACCCGGTATCATTAAATTAGGACCTAAAGCCTTAATTATGTTTTTTACAGGAACAGTAGGCATTATTATTGGTGGTCCTATTGCAATATGGATAATGTCAATTTTTTCTCCTGAAACCGTAGGAGGAGAAGGTTTTGAAGCAGCTTGGCGTGGCTTTGCCACATTAGCAGGTTCGTGGATTGGAGGAGGTGCAAATCAAACTGCTATGCTTGAGGTGTATAAATATAAACAAGATTTATACGGGGGAATGATTACTGTTGATATAGTAGTAGCAAACATATTAATGGCTATACTATTAATAGGTATTGGAAAAAACGCTAAAATAGACAAATGGTTAAAGGCAGACACAACAGCTATTGACAATTTAGTTGTAAGAATGGAGGATTTTCAAAAAAGTGTGTCTAAAATTCCAACCACTACTGATTATATGAAGATAATTGGTGTGGCATTTATAGGTGTTAGTATTTCTCATTTTTTGGGTCAACAATTATCTGATTATTTTTCATCTATTGTTGATAATCCTGATGAAGCAGTTTTAGCTTCAAAATTCTTTTGGTTGGTTTTGATATCTACTTTTTTTGGGTTTGGTATTTCTTTTACAAAAGCAAAGGAGTTAGAAGGTGTTGGGGCTTCTAAATTTGGGTCAATTTTTATTTATATTTTAGTTGCTAGCATAGGAATGAAAATGGATATTTACAGAGTTTTTGACAAACCTTTGCTGATTTTTGTTGGAATTATTTGGTTAGCGATTCATTTAGGATTGTTAATTGTTGTTGCTAAATTGGTTAGAGCGCCTTATTTCTTTTTAGCAGTAGGAAGTCAGGCCAATGTTGGAGGTGCGGCTTCGGCACCCGTAGTTGCAGGCGCGTTTAACCCAGCACTTACAACAGTTGGTGTATTATTAGCAGTGTTAGGTTATTTTGTAGGCACCATAGGGGCAATTATGTGTGCCGAATTAATGAGATTAGTCGCTCCAGTATGATGAAAAAGTATTTTATAGTAGCAATATTATTTATTGGTTTTTCTGCTTGGTCGCAAATAAGGATTGATGACCCGGTGTATGATTTTGGTAATATATTTGAAACTAAAGGAAAGGTTAAAACTTCATTTAAACTTATCAATCCTTATATTTTAGATACAATACGTATTGTTGATGTGGAAACTTCTTGTGGGTGTACTGCTATTTTATCAAAAGACACAATTATATATCCTGAATCTAACATACAATTAGAAGTAGAATATGACCCCAAGGGGAGAACAGGGCTGTTTGAAAAATCTATCAAAATAGAAACATTAACTGGGCAAAATGAAAAAAATACACTTTACTTAAAAATAGTTGGAAATGTAATTTCTGACCACGTTGAAAAGATTAAAAATCCAGCTTTAATAGACTATAAAGTTTCACCCATTTATTTTTATCCCATCACCCAATACGATACCTCTTTTTTAGACTATAATTTTATAAGAGACTTTATAAATGACTTAACTTACGAAATAGATTATTATAAGTTTACAAGGGTTGGGTTTCAGTTGTCAATACGAGACAAAACTATGCTTAACGATCTTGAATATTTACTACGGTTTGTAAGACGGAAACTAATTAGATTATTAGCTTTAGGTAGCTACACTAAAAACCAAATTTTCTTTTCATTACCTGTTTTTCAAATTGCAAATGATTTTCCAACGTGGGCGGTTGCTGAGCTTAAAGTCTTTTCGGTTAGTTTTAATAATGATGATATTAAAGAGAGTGTAATTAAAACTTCAAGTTATAGAGCAGAGTCACAACGTAAAGATACTATTGATTTTGTGGTTAATTATAAGTCAATATCTCCTTTAATTGTTGACAGTGTTTTTGCTCAAATAGATTTTACAAGGTTAAATCAATTTTTACTAAAAAATGATAAGTTATCTTTAAATGTTAATTACAAAGTTCCAGAGAGTTTTAAGATTAAACAGGCTTTAAAGTTTAAAAAGAAAATCAATAAAGCCATTTATAAATCGCTTAAAAAATCTATAGGTATTAAAAAGAAAGACCTCAGATATTTTTACAATCATTTTATAACGCACCCGTCAACGGAATTTTATTACCAAGCTTGGCTAACCGAAGATGTTAAAACGCCAAATATTGTAAAATATAAAGTCAAAAAAGACAAAATTATCCAACCCTTACTACCTACATATAAACAGCAGGTATTAACTGAAAATGAAACCATAGATACAAATTCCGTTAAGTTTAAACATTTTTGGTCTGCACTGCTAATGTATTATAAAATTAATCCTAACTTAAAATTGATGATTGAATCTTCTACCTCAAGATTAAAAAGAAAAATACAAACAGACCAATTGTATTTTGCACGTCAAAAATCTTTTAAAGTTAAGCAGTTATTAACTAAAATGTTTTATCAACAAACTAAAGATACTTTACAAATAGAAATAAAAAATGTTCTACTAGGTCCTGATTATAATAAAAGAGAATTTAAAACTGAAGATTATTTACAATACGAATATATCAAACTAGTTCCTATATTTAATCAAAAACGTGTACTGCCATTAAAAACTTTATATCCTATTCCTTATATAGTAAACTATGATTACTATTTTAATGGTGTAGATACCAACTCTATCATTTTTAAAAGGTTTGCAGACTACATTATTTATGACATTCAAACGTATGGATATGTTGAGGTGAAAACAGAATCATCTGCATCACATTTGCCAACAGATAAGAAAAGGTCAACACAATATGTAGCTTACCGTCACTTGTACGAAAGCAAAAAAAGAATTTACAAATATCTTAAAGACAGGTTAATTGATCCAAATAGGTTTTTAATATCAGAAGAACGTATTTTAGTACAGGGTATTCCTTACAATAGAAAAACACCTGTTGTAAGGTATAAACGTTACCAATATGTTACGCTTGTACCCACAAAATATTTGGAGTAGGGTGTTTTACAGTTTAATCTGATATTAATCCACTTTTTTTTAACAATGCTTTACTTGTTGGCTTTTTACCCCTGAATTTCACATATAAATTCATTGGGTGCGAACTTCCCCCTTTCGATAAAATATGATTTACAAAGGAAGAGGCTATTTTTTTATTAAATATTCCATTTTCTTTAAACAATTCAAAAGCATCAGCTTCCAACACCTCAGCCCATTTGTAAGAGTAATATCCTGCGGAATATCCGCCTGCAAAGATGTGCGAAAAAGCAGTTGAGGTTACTGTTTGTTTCTGTTCAGGAAATAAGGCTGTTTTTTCGGTTGCTTTTCTCTCAAAGTCATAAACAGTGTCATTAATTTCTTTTTTTAAATTATGCCAAGCCATATCTAACTGACCAAGTCCCACTTGCCTTACCGTTTGATACGCACTTAAAAAATTAGCACTATCTTTTATTTTTTGTACCAATTCCATTGGAATAACTTCATCTGTTTCATAGTGTTTAGCAAAAAGATTAAGACATTCCTTTTCATAGCACCAGTTTTCCATAATTTGAGAAGGAAGCTCAACAAAATCCCAATATACATTGGTGCCACTTAGGCTCTCGTAGTAACCGTTTGCAAACATACCATGTAGTGCGTGACCAAATTCGTGAAATAAAGTAGTTACTTCATCAAATGTAAGCAAGCTAGGTTTATTTTTTGTGGGTTTTGTAAAATTACAAACTATGGCTACATGAGGTCTTTGTTCATTCCCGTCATAGTTGTTTTGACCTTTAAAACTTGTCATCCAAGCACCACTACGCTTACTTTCTCTAGGAAAAAAATCGGCGTAAAATATAGCTAAAAATTCACCATTCTCTCTCAAAACTTCAAAGGTTCTAACATCTTTGTGATATAAAGGAATATCAAAACGTTCCTTAAAAGTTATGCCGTAAAGTTTGTTTGCCGTTTCAAAAGCGCCCGAAATAACATTTTCAAGTTTAAAATAGGGTTTTAGTAATTGGTCGTTAATGTTAAATTTTTCTTTTTTAAATTGCTCTGAATAAAAACTGAAATCCCAATTTAAAAGCTCTGTTAAACCATCAATTTGTTGAGCATAGTTTTTAACCTCTGCTAATTCTGATTTAGCTTTTGGTAGTGCGTGAGTTAACAGTTCATCCCATAACTTATATACCTGTGATGGTGTTTCTGCCATACGTTCTTCCAAAATAAAATCTGCGTGACTGTCATAGCCTAATAAATTAGCTTTTTTATGTCTTAATGCAACAATCTTTTTTAAAATGGATTCATTATTAAAGTCATTCTTTTTAAATCCCCTCGAACCAAAAGCTAAATAGAGTTGTTTTCTTAAATTCCTTTTTTTAGAGTACTTCATAAAAGGAAGGTATGATGGGTAATCTAAGGTAATTAGCCATCCTTTTTCTTTTCCTTTACTTTTGGCTAGCATTGCACTAGCTTCTACAAAGCTATCAGGTAACCCTTCTAAGTCATTCTCATTGGTCAATAACATTTCAAAGGAATTGCTATCTTTTAATAAATTTTCAGAGAATTTTAAACTTAAAACAGATAATTCAGTACTTATTTTTCTTAATGTTTCTTTATCGGCATCATTCAAATTAGCACCATTTCTAACAAAATTCTTGTAAGTTTTTTCTAATAACCAAGCTTGTTCCTCATTTAACTCTGATTTATCTGTTGTTTCATATACTGTTTTTACGCGTTTAAATAGCTCACTATTCAATTGAATGTCATTACTGAATTTTGTTAATAATGGTGAAACCTCTTGAGCAATCTCTTGCATTTTGTCAGAAGTATGTGCACTATTTAAGTTAAAAAATATTGATGATATTTGCCCTACTAAATACCCAGCTCTTTCAAGAGCTTCAATGGTGTTTTTGAAATCAGGTGAGTCATTACTGTTTACAATAGTATCAATTTCTTTTTTACCAATACTTATTGCTATTTCAATAGCAGGTTTGTAATGTTTAAGTTCAATTTTGTCAAAAGAAATAGCACCAAAAGGCGTGTCAAATGATTGTAATAAAGGATTGTTTTGCATATATTATGTTTTAGGTATTAAACCATTTCCAAATTTTCCCAAGTAAAGTAGTTGGCTCTTTTTCAAATTGCTTAACACTTTTTATAACTGTATTGTCAAGCTTTTTTTCTTTTTTCTTTTTTTGTTTACGCGTTAATTTTGATTTGGCGATTTGTTCGTAATGTTTTTTCTTTTTTTCTTTACTTATTTTAGCTTGTTCTAACCTTTTTTTAACTAATAGCTCAGCTTGTTGCTCTTTTAATTCTAGTTCTGACAGAATAGTTTTTTTACCTCTTTTTGATTTACGTTGTTGTTGCTTTTTTTTATTTTGTTTTCGTTTTAAGTATTTTTCTCGCTTTAATTTTGCTAATGCTTTTCTTTTTTCTGAAATTTCTTCTGTAATCTCATCTATTTTACCATCCTCTGTTTTAACAAATTGAATACTTTTTTTAGGTTGTTTTAATTCGATTTTACCTACAACTTTAAATCCTGGAATTTCCTTTTTTGGTGCTTTAATTACGCCATCAACAACGTTTAATTCAATAGGCTCTCCATCTTCATCTAGTGCAATTAATTTATCCTCCTCATTTTCAACCGCACTAATATCTTTTATTTTACCTGCATTAGTTGTAGGAGTTTCATTAATAAGGGGCATCTCATTCTCTACTGATTCATTTATTATTGTTGTTTCCTCACTAATCTCTTCAGTAGTGTTAGAAACAATAGTGTCAGTTTTAGTAGCCTTAAATTTTAAATTGACTAGGGTTAATGTGTCCTCATCTAGTTTGGTATTCAAATCATTTTCAATTTTTATTTGGTGCTCTTCCTCTAAAAAATCAATAATTTGATTTATTTTAACGTCTAATTTTCTTGCTAATTGACCTAACCTCATAATGTTTCCATAATTTTTTACAAATATAATAACCAATTTTTAAATGGTATAAAGGTGAAGTATAAAAAGCTGAAATAGGGTGTGTTTTTTAGTCCAACGCTTTTAAAATGCACTTATACTTATAGAATCACGCAAAAAAACTTGTACTTTTAAAAAGAGAATACCTATTTAACTACTGATATCTAACATTAAGTGTTTTATAAAGTGAATCCAAACTAATTTTAACTAATAAACTTTAAAACCTCAAATATCTTCTACTGAAAAGTCAAACTGCACACCATACTTACACCAACACCTATGAAAACTCGCACTTATCTAATTCAGCTAAGAGCTCTCAAAAAAAAACAATTAATAATTTTGATTTTTAAAAATATTTTTATAAACTTGCCTATA
>DQTE01000199.1 GCA_015662905.1 Crocinitomix sp.
AAGTAAAAAATGTAATTTTGTTTTTGTGAAACAAGCAACTATTGCCATAGACGGATATTCATCTTGCGGAAAAAGTACTTTAGCCAAAGAAATTGCTAAAAAATTAAACTATCGTTATGTAGATAGTGGTGCTATGTACAGAGCCGTTACTTATTATTTAATAAAAAACGGAATATTAAAAGATGGACATTACTTAAAAGAAAGTGTTTTAAAATCATTGCCAAAAATTTTAATTGATTTTTCATTTAATAGAGAGAAAGGAATTTCTGAAACCATATTAAATGGAATTAATGTAGAGAAACAAATTAGATCATTAGAGATTTCAAAGCAGGTAAGCCCTATCAGTACCATTAAAGAAGTTCGTGAAAAACTCGTGTCACTTCAACAAAAAATGGGTAAAAAAGGTGGGGTCGTTATGGATGGACGAGACATAGGAACAGTGGTTTTTCCTAATGCAGAAATAAAATTATTTATGACAGCTTCAACTGATATTAGAGCAGAAAGAAGATACAAAGAATTAATTGAAAAAGGACAAAAAGTAAATTTAGATGAAGTAAGACACAGTATCCAAAAACGTGATTATATAGATACCACTAGAGAAATAAGCCCTTTAATGCAAGCAAATGATGCTGTTGTAATTGATAATACCGAATTATCAAAAGAAGAGCAATTAGAATTAGCACTAAACATTATAAATGAAAAAATAAATAAGTTAGCAACTACATAAATGTTAAAGTTTATTAGTTTTGCGAAAAAATTAAAAAAAAATGGCTAAAATAAATGTAACAGAATTACTAGGAAAAGAAGGTGAGGAATTATTAGCACACAAGTGTACTACAATCACAAAAGAAATGATTCATTTACCAGGTGGAGATTTTGTTGATAGATGTTTTGTTCAAACCAATAGAACCCCTCAGGTTTTAAAAAACTTAAACGCATTATATAACCATGGTAATTTAGCAGGTACAGGGTATTTATCTATTCTACCGGTAGATCAAGGTATAGAACATTCGGCTGGTGCTTCTTTTGCGCCCAATCCAATGTATTTTGATCCAGAAAATATTGTTAAATTAGCGATTGAAGCAGGATGCAGTGGTGTAGCTTCAACTTTTGGTGTTTTGGGGGCAGTAGCTAGAAAATATGCACATAAAATACCTTTTATTGTTAAATTAAATCACAACGAAATGTTGTCTTATCCAAATACATTTAATCAAATTGAATTTGGTAGTGTTGAAGACGCCTGGAATATGGGGGCCACTGCAGTTGGCGCAACAATTTATTTTGGCCATCCAGAAAGTGAAAGACAAATAGTTGAAATTGCTCAAGCATTTGAACGTGCACACGAATTAGGATTAGCTACTATTTTATGGTGTTATGTAAGAAATGACGGGTTTAAAAAAGATGGCGTAGATTATCATACTTCAACTGATATTACAGCTCAAGCAAATCACATTGGTGTTACAATTCAAGCTGATATTATTAAACAAAAAATGCCAACACTTAACGGTGCTTATACGGCAATTAATTTCGGAAAATCACATCCAAAAATGTACTCAGAATTATCTACAAACAACCCTATTGATTTAACCAGATATCAAGTGGCTAATTGCTATATGGGAAGAAATGGGCTTATCAACTCTGGTGGCGCATCTACAGGAAACGATTCTAACGATATGCAAGACGCCGTTAGAACTGCTATTGTTAACAAAAGAGCTGGTGGACAAGGCTTAATATTAGGACGTAAAGCTTTCCAAAAACCGTTTAAAGATGGGGTTGAAATTATTAATGCCGTTCAACAAATATATTTAGACGAAAAAATTACAATCGCTTAATACAGCAATTTAAAAATATTTATATTATGGGATGGTTTAAAAGATCAACTGAAAATATTAAAACATCAACTAAAGATAAAAAAGAAACCCCAGAGGGACTTTGGTATAAATGTCCAACATGTAAAACGGTTATTTCAACCGAAGACCACAAGCAAAATTTATGGGTTTGCACCAATTGCAATCATCATGAAAAATTAACCTCAGATCAATATTTTAGCTTAATTTTTGATAACGAAAAATATACTGAGTTTTCTAAAGGTTTAATTTCTGGCGATCCTTTAAAGTTTGAAGACACCAAAAAATACACTGACAGAATAAAAGCAACTCAAGAAAAAACAGGTTTAAAAGATGCCATTAAAACCGTACACGGAAAAATTAATGGCGATAAATTTGTAATAGCAGCCATGGATTTTAAATTTATTGGAGGTTCTTTAGGGTCGGTAATGGGAGAAAAAATTGTAAGAGCTATAGATATGGCTTTAAAATTAGAGTGTCCTTTTATGATTATTTCTAAATCTGGGGGAGCAAGAATGATGGAAGCAGGTCTATCCTTAATGCAAATGGCAAAAGTATCAGCTAAACTAACTCAAATGGCAGATGCTAAACTACCCTACATTTCTTTTTTATCTGACCCAACAACAGGAGGGGTAACAGCCTCATTTGCAATGTTGGGAGATATAAATATATCAGAACCTAATGCTTTAATTGCCTTTGCAGGCCCTAGAGTAGTGAAAGAAACCATAGGAAGAGATTTACCTGAAGGCTTTCAACGTGCCGAATTTGTTTTAGAACATGGTTTCCTTGACTACATAGTAGAAAGAAAAGATTTAAAAAGTAAATTAAGTCAAACCATTAGATTGTTTAAAGGGTAAACTTCTTTACATAGAAGTTGTTTAAAGTCAAATCATAAGTAAAAAAATAATAAACTTTATTTATTTTTTTTAAAAAAACCAACCAATACTAATTTATTAACGTTATTGGTAGTATAAAATTTACTTAAAAACCTATGAACGTACTAAAGT
>DQTE01000188.1 GCA_015662905.1 Crocinitomix sp.
AGTATAGTTTTTTCATAAGCTACCCTACTCAGTAGCTAAATAAGCTAAACTATTAGCAATCATTTTTGTTGTCTTCGTAGAAATACCAGCAAGTTTAGTAAACTCACCCCATTTCCCAACAGCGTTTTTAACCTCAAAAATAATATCAACACTATTTTTAACCCCTTGCTTCTTCCCAAGTTCCAAAAGATGTTTTGGACTAGGATTCTTCCCCTCTCCCAAATACATCATACTATGCCCTCCCTCAATTCCAGAAAAGAAAGTAATGTCATAAACAGGAGAAAATTTCCATACTCCTTTTTCATTCATGATGTACGAAAAATTCTTAGCATGGTCATCACGATTGTGCGAAAAAAGATTAAAACAAGCTCATTATATGCCTATCCATCAACAATCGCCCCCAACCATCAGCTAAAGAGTCAGAAAAAACTCCCCAAAGCCCTTCAAAAGTATTATCATCACATCTATGAAGACCTGCTTTTAGAGGTAGTTTGTAGGGAGAAATTTCTATGCCTGTTTTTAGGAATTCTTTATCGTACTCGAAATAGATTTTTTTGTTTTTTGTGGCTAGAGTTCCTACTTTTTGTTTTTTTTGTTGGCTTAGGTGGATGGTTAGACTATTAGTCATGTTTTATATATCCTACGATACATTAAATCCATAATATCAATAGTGTAATCACTATCTTTTTTTGTACACCCATATACTAAATTTGATAAAGGATGGTATTTAATTGCTTCTATACTATTTAACTTAATATTCAACTTTTCTTTAATGGTTTCTTTTAAATAATAATTTGTACTATTTGCTAAAATATCAGCAATAAATGTTATTGAAGTGTCTTCATATTTAATATCGTACTTAATAGAGTTAAATAGTACCATTGAATCATCATGTTTAACTGTTGTAGTATGCGTATAGTGAATAATTTCATTAGTAGATTTATCATATCCTGTTGAAGATTTTATTAAATTTTTATTTGTAAAAATATTAATTATATCACTAAGTGACTCTTTAAATTTTTTAATAACTCCTTTATCTATAGTATCTGATATAACCTCAATATATATGTCTTTACTTTTTGTTGTATCATAAATACAAGCAATAGCTTTAAAAAATATTCCTTTAAATAATTCTGAATGCAATAATTCTTTATCATCAAAATTTTTGTATGCATTATTCAATCCATTGACATATATAGCATTATAAAACCAACAAGCTTTTAAATGTTGAAAATTTGCATATAAAATTTCTCTAGCTTCATGCATTTGATTCTTTGTTAAATCAGTTATATGAATTTTATCTTTATTGCTAATTTTTTTAAACGATTGATTAGATTGATATTTTAAGTCACTTAAAGCATCAAAGGGGACAAGGTATCCAACCATAACACCAAATTCCCCTTCAATTTTTTCAGTATTTTTAGAATATCCTTTCGCTCCTGATTCATCAATTATTAAATATGCTTTAACCATATCTTTCCTTTTTTATGAAAAATTAATTAATGCATCTTTAAATTCAGTTGTAGTTGCAACTTTATCTAATCTTGAAGTGTCTTTTAAAATATTTAAAAGTCTTACTATAAACGTATTTTCTGTTTTTGTGATTAATATATTAATTAACTTTTTAACTCTAGTTATAATTTTTATATTACTTGGTTGGAAATCACTAATAAACTCATGGTCTTGAAATAATTTAATGAATATCTTTATTTCATCTTCATGAAATCTTTCATCAATAAACTTTTCATAATACGGTAAAGCTCTTTTATCTACTCCTTCATAATATCCTAAGCCATTACCAATATAAGAAGTGGAAATTGTTTTAACAAAATCTTTCTTTGCTGCCATAGGAATATTTGATGAAGGTAATGAATTATTTATGCTTTCGGCATGAGGATATTCATTATAAAAATTATTTGAACCATAGTGGGCTGTTCGTAGATTTTGAAGCTTTTCTATTAATTCAGAAGCTAAACTATCTTCATCTTTATAAGAATTGCCATTTACATTTTCTAAGAACCTTTGAACTAAATCTTTTCGTTCTATATCAGAATGAACCCTATAAAAACCATACTTTGAACCAATTTTATATTTAATATCTTCATCAAGTAGTTCCCATAATTTAGTTGATAACTTATCAATATTATCTCTTAAATCTTTTATTTGTCTGGTATCTGTATATAAACCAAATAGAGATAAAGTAAAATCATGAATTCGTTCTTGTTGCAATGTTGCCATATTATCTATTATTGAGGGAACATCTGATTCATTAATGACATTATGTCTAATATTTTCAAGTAATCTTTTTAATTCTAATGTTGGAACATCATAATTTGCATTAATCGCATACTTAATACAATTCTCCAAAAAAGAAATTAGTTCTAACCCTGAAAGTTCATGTTCATTTGGGTGTGCAGAACTTGTATGATTTCTAAAATAATTAACTGTTTCTAATCTTTTATGATTAACATTATTTAACAATCCTATTCTACGACTTATTTCCAATAAGTCATGTTCAGATATAGCTTCAATTTCTTCTGCTGTAGATAAGCCTTTGTACCTTTTTGACATATTCTCTGCAATACTATAAAAATAATGTAAATCAAAGTCAACAATCATTTTCCTCAATGCTCGAATTGTTTCATCCCATAAAAAAGCTAATGCTCCATCAAACATACCTAAACTAATTGAAATCGTAAAACTTGAAAGATAATTAGCTTGTTCCCTTTTTTCTAGTGACAATAATTCCAATACTGAGCCTAAAGAGGTTATAACTTTTCGTCTTTCTTCGATTGGAGAAAAAATATTTTCAGTAGGTAAATTATAATGTTTCAAAAAATTACTCAATGGATAATTAATTGCACTTAAATTTTCTTCAACCGTTACGGCTGTTGTTCCATCTATGGGAATAATTGATATTTCTGAATTCATTGTTTATTTCCTTTTTGTAATATTATATCTAACCCTAACCTTGATTACTTTTTATTTCTCAGAAACAACAAAGAAATCCCCAAACACTTCAAACATAATTTGACACACCCCAACTTTTCAGTTAAAATATCCCCACAAACGTTCCCAGCTACTAACAAGACTCCAAGGGAGGCTTCACAAGTTAACACTTGTGATAGGTAGATTGGGTCATTTCTCATTCAGAACCTCATCCATACTACCAAACTCATCATCTATATCTTCACAAACCCCATCAAAATCCCCCAAACA
>DQTE01000271.1 GCA_015662905.1 Crocinitomix sp.
ATTTCTAACTTTGTAGAAGTACACATTATGGAAAAATTGTCTAAAAAAACAACTGTTACCACTTTAAGATGGGTTCATATTGCTATTTCAAATGCAAAACGAACACTACTGGTGATATATCACAAAATAAAAGGAAAATATCTTCAGTTATACTTAGATGAATTTTGCTACAAATTAAATCGTAAAGACTTCAAAGACAACCTATTTGATAGACTAACATTTGCTGTAGCCAAAAGTTATTGGTATAATTGCAGTTAATCAGATTTTTTTTCATTATAGTACAAAATATTATGCATAAATTTGTCATACCTTAAATTAGATTAATTTTGAAAACGAAATTCATATTATATTCACTTGTTGGCTTGCTCGCAATTACAATATTGTCTTTTGCTAATCTCTCATCTAAAACAACAATATCATCTTTAACCAATGATGAGTTAGCTAATTTATCTGTTCAGGAGGTCTTAATAGAATTAAAGGATGAAAAACCAATACATTATATCCATAAAGAAAATGCTGACAGCGTTAGAATGGGGTATGAATTAGTTCACTTTGGTCAATTAAAAAATAAATCTAATAAGCGCATTTCCAAATTCTTTGTATGTACGGATTGTCACAATCAAGTTAAAGAAGTTCGTAATTTATCAATAGAAACAGCAGACGAACGTTTACGTTACGGCATTAAACATCAAATACCATTTTTACCTGCTTCTACATTTTATGGATTATACAATAAAAGGCATTGGTATAACGGCGATTATTATAAAAAATATGGAGATTTGGTATTACCTACTAGAGATACCCTAATAAATGCTATTCAATTATGTGCAGTGCAATGCTCTCAAGGCAGACCAATGCAAACATGGGAATTAAGAGCAGTGTTACACTATTTAAGATCTATTGACTACAAAATAAAAGACTTATCACTTACACCCCAAGAATTAGAATATATTAAACTTCATCTGGGTACTTCATCTCCTAAGACCATAAAAATGATTAAAAGCAAATACGCTGAGACAAATCCTGCTACCTTTGGCGACCCCTATATTTCCATTAGTGATGATGCTGTTGGAAACATAGAAAATGGAAAGTACATTTTTGAAAAAGGTTGTCTTCATTGCCATCAATTGGGTAAAAATATAACAGCTTTTGAATTTGATGCTGAAAGTTTAACTTTTTCTTTTTTAGAAAAAAAATTAAAAAAACACTCAAATTATTCTGTACCTTATATTGTAAGGAAAGGAACTTATGCAACATCTGGTAAAAGGCAATATATGCCACAATACCCGTTAGAAAAAATGAACAAACAACAACTCATAGATCTAATTTTTTACATAAAAAGTAAATCCAAATAATTATGAAATTAACCTTAACCACTGTTTTAGTTATTTTAGGACTGACAACCTTTTCTCAAGAAAAAATTTGGAATACTTTTGAAGGGACTCGTGTGCTAAATAATCACTCAACAGAAATGTTATACAAACATAATTTAGAAATAATCATAGCACATAAATTTGGCGATATAGCTGGATCAAACGGTGGGTTTGATAACTTTTTCGGCTTTGATAATTTAGCAGATGTTAGATTTGGGTTTGAGTACGGTGCAACTACAAATTTTGACATAGGTTTAGGAAGAAACAAAGGTGTAAACCAACAAACACAAGTTATAGACGGTTATGCTAAATATAGGTTTATACAACAAGAGAAAAATGGAAAACCAATTAATTTAACTTTTGTAAGTTCTATGGCATTTGTTGGGCGAAAAGCTTCTACAGATTCTACATCTATTGCCTACTATAAAGAACCATTAGAGCGTTTAATTTTTACAAACCAGATTTTAGTATCACGTAAAATGAATCAAAGGTTGTCTTTACAAATTAACGTTGGTTATCATCACCGGAATTTAGTTACCTACAATGATGTCAATGGGATGATTTTTACAGGAGGTGTTATAAGATATAGGGTAACACAAACTTTTGGCTTAATTACAGAGTATAATCATGTTTGGAATAGAGTTAAGGCTACGGGTCAAAAAAATCCTTTATCAGTAGGGTTTGAATTAATCACAGGAGGACACAATTTTACCATAGTATTATCAAACGGTAGAGGTATCAACGAAAACCTATTTTTATCAAACACTTATTCTGATTGGTTAAAAGGACAATGGAGAATTGGTTTTAGCATTAATAGACGTTTTAAATTATAAATTATGAAGTTATTTTATTTTACATTTACTAGTATAATTTTTATTGTTGTTCTAACATTACCTTCTTGCTTAAAACATAAAACAGCTAAAGTTAATAGTTTTGACAGCACCTGTGTAGATACAATTTCCTTTAACAATGAAATTATGCCTGAAATCCTTACCCCTTCCTGTAACACATCTGGATGCCATAACTCCACAAGTGTTGCTGGTGGATATGATTTAAGTAACTACACAAATAACAGTTCAAATGCTGATATTATATTAAATTCTATTCAACAAGTAAATGGCTTTGTTCCAATGCCCTTGGGTGCACCAAAATTAGATGACTCTTTAATTAATAAATTCAAATGTTGGATTGAACAAGGAAAATTAAATAATTAAAAATGATTCAAATAAACAAACAACTTTTGACAAAGCATTTACGTATGAACTATAACTAAACTTTTTAAAAAAAACAATGATGAACAAAAAGTTACTATTTTTAATTCCAATTGCAGGAGTAATTGGAATGGGGTTGTTATCAAACTCTGATGCAACAATTGAAAAATACCACAAAGATGGTATTGAAGCTATTAATTTTTCTTCAAACCCTAATTTAGGTTTAACAGGGGC
>DQTE01000323.1 GCA_015662905.1 Crocinitomix sp.
ACCTATCCATGCCCCTTCTTTAATCCTAACACCTTCTGACGGATAATATCCTTGTTCTATTATTGGAACTTTTATATTATCAAATTTATGATTATTTACATAAATATGTACACCCATACCTATCATAACATTATCTTCGATATCAATTTGAGCAAACTCATCTGGCATTAAAACAGTATTTGGTCTTATTATTACATTTTTTCCTATAGATATATGAGAACACCACACCGCATATGCACCAGCTCTAAATTCTGAGTTTTCACCAAATTTCATAAACTTTTTTTGACATAATTTGCGCATACTAGACTTAAAGTGCAACATCCAATGAGTAAAAGGAATATCAGGTCCTATCCTATCCGTTTCTATACAAAATCTAATTTTTTTATAAATATCTTTTAATAACATTAATTCCAACTTGCTACATTTATATTTTTTTCAAGAATTTTTTTTCTAGCATTTGGTAAACCATCTCCGATAAAGTTAAATAAATTAGCCGTTGCTACGGCACTAATATTAGTATCCTCTAGTCCAGTTATTAAGTGTTGTTCATTGCCTGCTCCACCTGCTATGATTAAGGGCACATTTATAGATTTTGATATTTTATTTATCGCACCAAATTCATACCCAAAACCTGTACCATCTTTATCTATTGAATTTAAATATACTTCTCCTACTTTTAAATCTTCAATATCTTTTATGTATTGTTCAAGCCCTATATCTAATTCTTCAGTACCATTTTTAATATATATACTTATATTATCATCATTCGCTTTATAATCTATAGATGCAACTATACTTTGTGAACCATATTTCGATACTAGTTGTTGTACTAAGTTTTTATTAGTATGTAAAATAGTATTTAATACAATCTTATCTGCACCATTGTCAAATAACATTTTTGCATCTCCAAGGCTTCGTATTCCTCCCCCTGCCGCAATTGGAATGAAAACATCATCTACTAGTTTGTTTAATATTCTTGCAAAGTCTGCAATATTTTTATCATTTTTTGAAGCATTCAATACTATCAATTCATCAAGCGAAAATGCAATATCTTGAAATTTATAATTTTTTTCAAGCCATCTTAAATTCCCAACCTTTTGAAGCCTAAAGTTTCTACTTTGATTAAAGAAGCCATTTTCATATATAAGTGTAAATATTATTCGTTTTCTTAACATTAAAAATTCTTTATAAAATTTTCTAATAGTTTTAAACCGTTAGTTTGACTAAGTTCAGGATGAAACTGAACTCCAGCAATATTATCTATTTCATAACTTACTATAAAATCATTTCCATAGTTACATGTTGATTGATTTATATTTTGTTTGCTTTGCATTTGAAAACTATGTGTAAAATAAAAATCACTTTGATCTTTTAGCCCTTCATAAAGTTTACTATTTTGATGAAATGTTACTTGATTGAAACCAACATGAGGAACTTTTAAATTTTCTATATTAAACTTATTTATACTTGCAGTTATAAAATTTAATCCTTTTGTAAATCCATCTTCTTCACTTGCAGTAGCCATTAGCTGCATACCTAAACAAATACCTAAAATAGGTTTTTTATCTTCTAGAACAATAGTTTTCAATACTTCATCAAGGTTTAGTTTTTTAATATTTCCCATAGCCTTAGCAAATGAACCCACACCAGGTAATATTAATTTATCTGCTGATTTTAAATCAACAATGTCATTGGATAGCAATATGTCATCAACTCTTAAATACTTTAAGGCACTTGTAACTGATTTGATATTACCCATTCCATAATCAACAATAACTATTTTCATATATAAAAATCAGTACCTACATCAAATTTTGGTTCCCAAATTCCATCAATTTTTTCAAATAAGTCTGTATTTGCATAACCATCAAGTACTTTATCAAACTCTTCTTTTGTCATACCATAGTACTCTAAGTATGTATCAATCAAATCATGTGGATATGCATTATCATACATTTGAACAAGATTTAAAGCTTGATCTCTTGTCATCGAACCTCTTCTTATCTCAATACCAGCATCTTGTGTTGCTCTTCCAAAACCAAATTTAAGATACATTAAATAAGCATGTAATGCATACAATGCTTGATCATTTTGAGAAAAGTTAGTGAATGTATCATGATTACCATCTTTTTTTTCTATCAACCCACAATGATCTTTTGCAACAATATAGTTTCTATAGGAGTCCCAAGCTTCATAGTAAGAAAAATGAGTAAAAGACAAACCTATTTCAGAGATTTCATCTTCTGTAGGAAATTGAAAAAATGCTAAATCAGCTTCACTTATGTCACCGTCTTCTTTTATTCTATCAAATACTTTTTCATGTCCACCTTCAAGATAAACTCTTTTCATATATTCAATATCATATAGCGGATTATTTTTACTTTCCGTAGATCCCCCATATTCTATTTCACCATCTTCTCCGTAAAAAATTAATGGTATTTTAAAATTAGCAGCTGTTTTTATTACTGCGGTCATAATAGCAATTAGCCATCCATAATAAGGAAACCCTTTTTCTATGAACCCATATTTATTAAGTCTATCAAGTACAACAGGATTACATGATATGTGAATATGGTTATACCCAGATTGAATGAAGTTAGTTAAATTTTGATCTCCAATTTCTAATGATAATGCTGGTTTAACTGTTATTGCTAATGGATTCATGCCATACTTGTGCTTTAATTGATGTGCAACATATGAACCATCTTTACCCCCACTAACAGGCACGATACAATCAAAATTGCCGTTTGTAGATCTATATTTATCCAATAGATTAGTAAGCTCTATTTCTCTAGGACTCCAATCTATTTCCTTTTTCTCTTCCATCCATTGACATGCATTACAATATCCTCTATCGTCAAATGCTATTCTTGGTCTGGTCGACATATTTAAACAGTTCTTGCACCAAAAAATCTTTTTATTATTCATTTATTTTCCTATTTTTTATATGGTAAATCCATCATCTACAATAATGTTTTGACCATTTACATATTTACTCATATCGGAGAGTAAATAAGCCAACGTACCTTTTAAATCACTTTTATCTAACATACCTTTATTGGAGCACTCTTTTTTATAAGCATTTAAAAAATCTTCTGCTTGATTGTCAAATATTCCTCCAGGACTTAAAGTATTAACTTTAATATTCATCCCTTTAAAATATTTTGCCATATATTTGGTCAAGTGAATTAGACCCGACTTAATAGCTGCATATTCTACTGGCATTGTCATGAGTGTATTGTCATAAACTTCAAACTTGGGAGCTATAACCCCATAAATGGAAGATATATTTATAATATTACCATAACCTTGCTGTTTAAAATATTTTGAAAACTGTTGGGAAGTAGTAAAGTACCCACCTAGATTTAGACCTAGGTTCTCAGCAAAGTCTTCATACTCAACATCAAAAAAACTTCTTGCATAGTTTTTATTTCTAGGATAAGCATTGTTTACTAAAGCATCAATTCGATTATATTTTTTATTTAGATAGTCAATACATGCTTCTAAAGATTTTTTTGAAGTAATATCAAGTTCTACAAAATCAATATTGGATGTATTTAATTCTTTAGATAAATCATTTTTAACTGGATTTCCCAATGTTGCGTTGATGTCGGCAATAATGGCAATACCATTTTGTTCTATTACGGCTTTTACAAACTCTTGACCAATTAAACCAGCTCCACCTGTTATGACTACTACTTGATTAGCTAACATTGTTTTCCTTCATAATTAACTCAACAAGTTTATAGTCTAATTCACTATCTATGTCTATGGAACGTTCTTCAGGCATAACATATAGACCTGTTTTTTCTAAAAAAAGTGATTTTTCATTTAAAATAGTATCTCTTTTCCAAATATAAATAGAAGCATTCATATCGTAACTTTTAGGTGTGTCTTGTCTTCGCACTATGCTACTGTCAAGAGTTTTAGAAAGAATGACTGTTCCAT
>DQTE01000228.1 GCA_015662905.1 Crocinitomix sp.
AGAAAATATACATATTAATTCATTTATGTATGAACCAATCTTAGATATGGGAGATGGAGAGCTTAGAAAGCTGTATGAAGATGTTAAAAGTATTAGCAATGTGCTAATTGATATAAATTAGGAGTTATGAATTGTTTTATTTCAATAAAGAGTTAGTTTTACAATCTATAGATGATATAGCAAATGTAGAATTTAATAGCACACCATATAAAAACGAAAAAGATTTGTTATCGTATTTCCTTTTATTATCAAGAATGGGAATTAATAAATATAATGCAAAGACAATAAAAGATGTGTTTATCGATGATGAATTGTTTATTACAACTCTCTATGAGCTTTCTGGAGTCTTTGATGTAAATGAAAATATTAAAAAGAAAGGTAGTCTATTTTTTACTACGTTTTTTCATAAAAAAGTTAAATCAACGAAGTATACGTTTGAAGATAAAAGTTTCTATAATCCAGGGACAGAATTCTATCGATTAAAAGGAAGAATGTCAGATACAATTGATAACTCAATATCAAATTATATTTTAGATCCAAAAATCATAGATACAAAAACATATTATACTTTTAAAAAGAATGTGGAAGATATTGTTGTTTCTCAATATAACAAAAAATTTTCATTGGCTTCTGTTTTAATTTGGATTTATCGAAATAGAGCATTTGAGAGAGAGATTACATTTTTTGAATTGAAAGATCTTTTTGCTGATGAGTATAATATCTCACCGGAACAAATTAATAAATTATATAAAATTGAACAAGCAACATTTATCTTTGATCGTTCCCCTGTTTTGGCATTTGATATAAGAGAGTATTTGAGCATTAATAATAATGTTGAAATAAGTTCGGGAGAGGAACAAGATTCAATAATTAATACTATCCCCATCACTCAAGAAAGAATAAAAAATATTACAGGAGTAACAATGAATAAAGAAATATTAGTGAGTTTAATTAGAAAATATAAACAGGCTATTATCACAGGTGTTCCAGGAACAGGAAAGTCCTATATGATAGAAGGTCTCTCGGAAGAATTCGAGATAAAAAAAGTTCAATTTCATCAAAATTATACATATCAAGAATTTATTTTAGGTAAAACAATTAAAGATGGAAATGTTGAATATGAAAAAGGTATTTTTTTAGATTTTTTAATTAATAAAGTTATTCCAAATGAAACTACAGACTATTTATTTGTAATTGATGAAATCAATAGAGGCAATACTAGTGCTATTTTTGGAGAACTTTTACATGCATTAGACAGGGATAAGCCAATAGAATTAGCCAATGGTGATATTCTTGATTTGCCTAAAAACTTATTTATTGTAGGTAGTATGAACTCGGCAGATAGAAGTATTGCATTAGTGGACTACGCAATTAGACGTAGATTTATTTTTATTGAATTAGACCCTGATTATAATTTATTAGACACTATATCAAAGTTTAATGATAACCCTCTTTTGGGATCTTTTTTACTAAAAATAAATACATCAATCGAAAGGGTTTTGGGTAATAAAGACTTTTGTTTAGGGCACTCATACTTTATTAGTGACAAATCTAATTATGATAGCATAGACATATATGAAATCATCCAGTATAAAATTATCCCTATATTATATGAATATGTTCAGGGAGATTCAGAGAGAATAAGGGAAATTCTCACAAATGAGATTGTTAATGCACAACCAGATGAACTTGAAGGTGCTATAGTTGGATATTTAGAAAATGATAATAACTGAGGTAAAAACAGGTTTATCTGTAGTTCTACCGACAGATTTCTTAAATGATATACAAAAAGAATTAAAAGAGCTAGGGTATTCCCACTGGATAAAAGGGGATAATCTTTTAAAAATCTCACAAGGTTATATTGGTGAAATTTGTGGTAATGATTATAAAGTTTTAATCACTCCTAGTATTCATTACTTAACTACAAAAGACTATCTGCGTCTTGTTGCATATGAGTCAAATTTGTTTTATGATGGGGATGATTTAGACTTTGTGCAATCTGATAATTTGGGCATTTATATAATTAATCTATTTTTAGAATACACGCATCAATTAATTCAAGAGGGCATACCATATAAATATGTCGATAAAGTAAAATATAATAATTTTTTTACTGGGAATATTAATATTGAAGAGACATATATGAGATATATGTTAAATACAAAACCTGTAGTTAAAACAGTCGCACAAGAATTGTCAATAAATTATTTTACAGTTATTGTATTGCATCAAGCGTATAATAGGATTTTACAGAGATTTAAAAATAAAAAAAATCCATATATAGATCGTGCTTTCTCGCGAGTAGAGAAAAAAGAGTATTCTAAAAATGAAATTATAATAAAGAAAGTTTTTTTTCATAAAAATGAGACTACCTTATCTAATGCGTATACATTTGCAAAACTCATTATTAATAATATGAATATATCTCGGGGAGAAGAACATTTAACTTCAAGTATACTAATTGACAGTAATTCTGTCTTTGAAAAATTTGTTTTTAAATTATTTAGGAACTTTTTACCAGATGAACCATTTGTTTATCATGATAGACAGCGGGGAATTGCTTTTTCTGAAGATATAGAAAAGGTTCGGATTGAACCAGATATTTTGCATAAGGGGATTAAAACAACAGTGCTTGATGTAAAGAATAAAAATTTTGATAAAAATTATTCTAATAGTGATTTTTATCAAATATATACATATTGTAAAGCATATAGTTCGACACTAGGTATTTTAATTTATCCTTCAGTTGAAGAGACAAAAAGTTATAAAATATTAACTAGCTTTGATTCAAGCATAACCTTATATGCAATTTCTCTTAATATTAAGGATATGAAGGTGAAAGATAGGCTAAATGCCTATCAAGATTTTCTTAAGAATATTATGGAGATTATTGATTTTCAATAATCTTCAAGCACGTTCTAGCAATAGCATAACCCAAAACGGGGGGTACTGCATTTCCGATTACTTTATATTTATTTTGAATACTGACATTATGGAATGTGAAGTTGTCTGGGAAACTTTGTATCCTTGCAATCTCTCTAACACTATATCGTCTATGTTCTAAAGGATGTAAAATTCCACAATTCTCAGGTTGTGCAGAAGCCGTAATAGTGCCATTGATTTCATCTAAAGAAAATCGTCTATAAAAATTAGGAGAACGGTACTTTTTCATATCATCTCTAATTTTTTTCATTCTTTCAGGAAGTATTTCATATGGTATATCTTTCCAAGATCTTGTAATGTAAGGTGCTAATTTTTCTGCTTGAGGGGATAACTTCCAAATATCTTTTGCATTTTCTAGGTCTGCCTTATATTTTAAAACGGTTGCTACCGTTAAATCTTGATCTTTAAATTCAATTGCATTAAGATGAATATCTTGTATTTTTGGAGCTAACCCAACCTCAGATAATACAGCAATAATAATTACCCTATATCTATTTTGAGGAACACCCGTATCACTAGCTTTAATCAGCATAGGTTGGGAAACATCATATTTAATATGATCCCCATTATTTGATTCTACACTTTGTAAGCGTCTTATGATTTCATCAGCTACATTTGTACCATCAGGCATTTTGGAAGATAATATACCTCTAACATTTTCCAAAACTACAATTTTAGGTTTTTTGGATTTAATGAATCTAAAAACTTCTTCAAAAAGTGTACCTCTGTGATCATTAACTCCTTTTCTGAGTCCTGCATTAGAAAAAGGTTGACATGGAAAGCCTGCAGTTAATATATCAAAATCTTCTAGATTATCAGGATTGATAGTTTGAATATCTGCATGTACTATATCTGTATGTTTTAATAAATGACTATTTTCTTTATAGATAGCGATTGCATCTTTGTCTATATCGTTTGCAAAAACGATTTTAAAAGGTTGAGAGGGTACTTTATATCCAAAGTGCTTAAATCCACCAACAAATCCTAAATCAAGTCCACCACATCCTGAGAAAAGTGAGGCAACTTTATAATCTTTATTTAGTGTTTTCTTTGATAAAGCCTTTAACTTTATAGATTTTGTCATCTAAATCCTTTTATATTTTAGAAAAATTATTATATCTATTTCTTAATACATTTAAACAAAAATATGTCAAATTGCCATACTTTTATTGGAAGAATTAATTAACCAATCACCCCACCACTGCATAAGCTCTTTCCTCTGAGGTAGATACTGAGCCCTGTTGTAAGCCTGTGCTACCCTAGAGCCAATTTTATGGGCTAACTGTACCTCTATGATGTCTGAACTAAAATTACTCTTTTCATTGGCAATGGTGGAGAACATGGCACGGAAACCGTGGGGTACTATGCAGTCATTGCTGTAGCCTATAGTGGTTCGTAGGGCTTTGCCGAGTGTGACATCGCTCATAGGGGAATTTATATTTCTGTTGGAGTAGAAGATATATCTACCTCCCTGTTTGTAGTGTGTTGCCAGTTTTAGAATCTCCAGTAGTTGATCTGAGAGAGGGATGATATGCTGAGTGCCTGTTTTCATCTTTTCCCCAGGGATAATCCATAGTTTTTTATCAAAATCTATTTCATCCCACTCAGCCAAACGTACATTACCAGGGCGAGCAGTACTGTAGGCTAGAAAAAGTAGTCCAAGCCGTACCATGATCCAGCCTGTATAACGATTTATGGCACTCATGAGTTTAGCAATCTCCTCTGGATCTGTGATAGTAGGGTATTTCCTGCCTGTTGGTTTCTGGAGTATCATACTTCTGTCGATAT
>DQTE01000085.1 GCA_015662905.1 Crocinitomix sp.
CTATTGTTAATCTTTTTTAAAAGACAAAACAATACTAAAGTTTAATTATTTTAAAATTTTAATAATCTCCGATTTCTCACCCATATCTACTTTTACCATATAAGTGCCAGGTGTTAAATCAGTAGTACTTACGGTTAAACTTTTGGTGTTGCTATTGATTGTTTTTACAACTCTCCCCGTCATATCATAAATAGTTATCAAAGTTATTTCTTGCTCAGCATTAATATTTAACACTTCCGAAACAGGATTAGGAAATACACTTAACTCAACACTCTTTGAAATTTCCTTTGTTGACAAGTAACCCGCTACAAATTCTACATCATCTATATAAAAGCTGTTTGAATTTGAAGCTGAGAAAAAATCTAAAGCAGCCAAAGCACCACCAGTTGTACCAGTAAAATCACTGGTGTAAGCAGACCCGTTGTAGATAGAAATTCCATTGATATGAATATCAATGTTGTCATTATCTACGTCTATATAATGAGTAAGCGTGAACCAAGTGTCATTTTGAAAAGAAAATTGAACAGGTGAAGCACCAGTAGCCTTTATTGCCCCTACGCCGTTATTCACGCCAGCATTGGTTGATGTTGTGTCACCAAAATACAATTCTAACCCCCAAGAACCAGCAGCAATCGGAACCGTTTCCTGAAAATTATAATATCCAGCAGAATCAGAAGGGATATACATTTCAAACTGCACAGTCCATTGTCCACTAGAAATATAACCTGGCGCCCCTGCGGTTAAGGCTAGGTCTAAAATACAATCTTGTTGACCTGAGTTACCAATAAACAAAGATTGCGTGCCAGAAAGGGCTCTAAAATTGGTTATAATACCATCTTCAGCACCAGCATTACCTGACCAAGATGTCCAAGGACCAGAATGAACAGGGCCTAAAGTGTAAGACTCCAAATCATCTGTAATTTGAGCGTTTAAAGCACCAAACGTCAAAAGCGAAATAAATAGTAATTTTTTCTTCATAATAAAATTTTTTATAATTAATAAGGATAAAGGTACATTTTATTTTTCAGTTAAACAAAAAAATTTTGAACAAATAGTTAATTTTAGGGGCTGTTTAGTATCTTTGTCTAAACAAAAAACATTTCAATGTTACAATCAATGACTGGTTTTGGAAAAGCGACAAGGCAATTTCAAAACAAAAAAATTACAATAGAATTAAAATCACTCAATTCAAAAAATTTAGATATTTACGCCAGAATTCCGAGCGAATACAAACAATATGAAATAGAGTTGAGAAAAATAATTGGTGCTTCATTAGATAGAGGAAAAATAGAGTGTATCATTAACATTGAATCTAATGGTGAATCTAATGCTGTTTTAATTAATAAAGATTTAATTCGTTCCTACCACAAGCAATTAAAAGAAATTGCAACAGAACTAAACCTGTCTGAAGAAAAAATGTTGCCGGTACTAATGAAAATGCCAGAAGTATTTTCATTACCCCAACAAGAGGTTACTACAAATGAGTGGTCAACAATTAAAGATATTTTGTCTGATGCCCTAATAAGTATTAACGCTTTTAGATTGAAAGAAGGACAGTTTTTATTTGAAGAATTTACACAAAGAATTGACGCCATACAACAAGCGTTTAATAAAATACCTGTATTTGAAAAAGAAAGAATTGACAGTATTAAAACAAGAATTGAAAACAATTTGATTGAATTTGTAGGCGGAGACAAAGTTGATAAAAACAGATTTGAACAAGAATTAATTTATTACATTGAAAAAATAGACATTACAGAAGAAAAACACCGCTTACAAAACAACCTTGATTTTTTTATAGAAACATTAAACGAAAAAAAATCTCAAGGAAAAAAATTAGGGTTTATTGTACAAGAAATAGGAAGAGAAATAAATACGCTAGGTTCAAAATCATACCATTCAAAAATGCAAAAATTAGTGGTAGAGATGAAAGATGAACTCGAAAAAATTAAAGAACAAATTTTAAATACCTTATAATGAAATTTGACACAACCAAAGGAAAATGTATTATTTTTTCTGCCCCATCAGGCGCAGGTAAAACTACAATTGTGAGGTATTTGTTGAGAGAAATTCCGCAGTTAGAATTTTCAATATCCGCTGCAAGTCGTCAACCCAGAGGGAGAGAAGTTGATGGATTAGATTATCACTTTTTAAGTGTTGAAGCATTCAAAGACAAGATTAAAAAAGAAGAATTTGTTGAGTGGGAAGAGGTGTATAAAGATAATTTTTATGGCACATTAAAATCTGAAGTAAAAAAAGCTTGGGATAATAATAAAGTGGTAGTATTTGATGTGGACGCTCAAGGAGGAATTAATTTAAAACGTATTTTTGGCAACAACGCCTTGTCTGTTTTTATCAAACCACCATCTTTATTTGTGTTAGAACAACGCTTAAAAAATAGACGTACCGAAACAAAACAACAAATTGAAATGCGATTGAATAAAGCAAAAGAAGAGTTAAGTTATGCCAACCAATTTGATTATGTTTTGTTAAACGATAATTTAGAAAAAGCTTGTTATGAGATAAAAAAAATCATTTTAGCCTTTATAAACAATGAGTGATTTAGTAACAAATATATTATCATCATTTGACCAACATCCAAAGCCAAATAAAAAAAAAATAGGGCTTTTTTTTGGGTCGTTTAATCCCATTCATATCGGGCACCTAATTATTGCCAACTATATGGTTAACACAACTGATTTATATGAAATTTGGTTTGTAGTTTCACCTCATAATCCACATAAAAAAAAGGCGTCTTTGTTAGCAGATTATCACAGACTTGCCATTGTAAAAGAAGCCATTGACGACAATATTCGTTTTAAAGCTTCCAATATTGAATTTAGCCTCTCTCAACCATCTTACACAGTTGATACTTTAGCATATTTAAAAGAAAAATATCCTGAAAAAATATTTTCATTAATAATGGGAGAGGATAATTTAAGGTCGTTACACAAATGGAAAAACTATGAAGTTATTTTAAAAAACAACCCCATTTATATTTATCCACGTGTTTTTACTATTCAAGAAAAAGAACGCAACAAAACCAAAATAGATCCCGAAACTGAAAAAATCCGCAAACATCCTAACATTACATTTACAAATGCACCTGTAATGCAAATATCATCAAGCTTGATTCGTCAAATGATAAAAGAAGGAAAAAGTGTTAGATATTTACTCAATGAATCAGCAAGAAAATACATTGATGAGATGAACTTCTATAAATAATGTTGTTTAAGGTTGAATGATAAAATGTGAAAATGAGTTATTTTGTTGATTGACAAGGCACTTTTGAAAATAATCTTTTAACTTATTATTTTGACTTTAAACAACTTCAATAACACTCCCCCTTAACCCCTATTTATTGTTATTAGCTTTCCATTGATAGTATAAATCAAAATAACTTACGGTTTCTAAAACAATAACACCACCAGTTGTGTCCCCATATTTGGCAGGTATTCCCCCTGTGTAAACCGAAATTCCTCTTATGGCAACACCTGGTACACTTTGCATACTTGTCATTTTAACACCATCAACAAAATAAACAACATCACCAGCTCTAGACCCTCTAATAATCACCTGATTGTCTTGGGTCAATTTAACGTCAGACATTTTAGTACTTATGATTGCCATAGGGTTTCTAATGTTAATGTTACCCTCTAGCTCTTCTCTTGATATTAGTTGTACAGGATTAATGTCAATTTTTGGTCTATCAACTATAATAGTAACAACTTTTGACGTTAGTGGAGGTAAATACAAATTCATCATTGTAATTTGGTCAGGATTAACCTCAACCCCAGAAAAAGTAATAAAGTTTGTATCTCTCTGAATTTTTATGGTATAAACACCAGGTTTTATGTTTTTAAATTCATACACCCCATCAATATCTGTTTGAGTACCAACAAAATTACCATCAACCTCAATACTAACTTTTTTAAATAATACTAAACTTGTAGAGTCTGCATTATATACTTTTCCTTTAATAGTGCCTAAACCAACTTGAGCGTTTAAAGTGCTTACAAACCCTAAAACGATTCCTAATAATAATTTTTTCATAATTTAATTTTTTATTTGTTTCTTAATAGATGCTGTTTAAAATAAAAATCCATAAAAAAATGTTTTTATTACAAGCCAAACTTTTTGGAACACCTTTTGATACAGTAATTAACAAATAAAACACGCTTTTTGAATGAGTAATCAATTTTTAACCTATTATCAATTATTAGATGTGGAAACCAATGCCACAACAACTGAGATATTGTTAGCCTATAAAACCAAAGCTAAACTTTATCATCCCGATAAAAATAAAGGACACCATACAGCAAACAAACTCTTTCAATTGATTAACCAAGCTAAAGAAGTATTAACTGACCCTATTAAAAGAGAAGAATACGACTACAGCGTTGGCATAAAAGAAAAACCATTAACCGAACCAGAAGAAGAAATTATTTATACAGAAAATAATGATACCTTTAATACTAAGGAATTAATAACGATAGGTGCAATAGGACTCGCAACAGGATTTATACTTGGTCAGATTTTTAAGAGAAAAAAGCTATAAAGTAGGATAAAAAGCGTCTTCTAAATGTTCAATTTTAGTCTCGTTATCGTTTAAAATAATTGAAACAATATCAAATCTTATCTCAAGGTCAATGTCGTTTTCAACAACATAAGCATTGGCAACTTTAACTATTGCTTTCTTGACTTTGACAGAATAATCGTGTTTTTCGTTATTTTAAAATTAGCTATCCTTTAAAATCAACACTTTACTGGCTTTGTAAAAAAATAAAAAAGACAGTGAGTAATTGGTGTAGCGCAGGTTTGAGACACGCAAACATCTGTATAAACGCAGACAGGTGGTGAGTTTCGAAAAACAGGCCTACCTATGTCGGCAGACAAGCATTCTCAATAATGGCGTGCAGTTTGGCTTTGTAGTAGAAGATACTTGCGGATTTAAGGTAAAAGCTAAAACCTTGTCTTTTTAAAACCTTTTATTATTATCTGATAGTCTTCTTTTGAAAAATCTAACAAACAAGTTTCTGGTTCTATAACACCTAAAAGGTTTTCTTTTAAATCATATACAGTGCCGTTAGGTTTTATTTTACCAACAATGTAATCGCTAATTCCATAATAAAATGTTACTTTATGTCTAAAAGTAACCACTCTCCCTTCATAAACAGAAATAGTTTTTTTGGTATAATCATCTAATGATAGGTAAATCACTTCAAACGTCCAATTCCCACTATAAATATTTTCAAAACTATAGTCTATTCTTTTACAGGTAAACAGAACTATTGAAACAGACACTATGTAAAATACGTTCTTCATCTGTTATTATAAACGAATAAAAAACACTATGCGTTTGTATATCTATAACTAATTGAGTAAATTGTATATATTAAGGGGGTTAAATTTTAATTAATTAGTAATTTTAACCCTAAACAAGTAAAACAAATGAATATAAAAAGATGTAATTGGTGTGGAACAGACCCTTTATATATAGATTATCACGACAATGAATGGGGCGTACCTGTTTATGATGACAATAAGTTATTTGAATTTTTAGTATTAGAAACATTTCAAGCTGGTTTAAGTTGGATAACTATTCTAAAAAAAAGAGAAAATTTTAGGACAGCTTTTAATCAATTTGATTACCGTAAAATTGCAAATTATGATGATAAAAAATACCATGAACTGCTAACCAACAAAGGAATTATACGAAATAAACTTAAAATAAAAGCAACCATTAACAATGCTCAACAATTTATTAATATTCAAAAAGAATTCGGGAGTTTTTCTACCTATATATGGCACTTTGTTGAGAATGTTCCCATCAAAAATTATTTTGATAATTTAAGCCAAATACCAACAAAAACAACCCTTTCTGATATAATTTCAAAAGACTTAAAGAAGAGGGGATTCAAATTTGTCGGCTCAACTGTAATCTATGCTTTTATGCAAGCTGTAGGCTTGGTAAATGATCACGTAAAGTCTTGTTTTAGACACAAAACGCAATAAAAAACTTGTTAAAAACTTGTGCTTTTATAAAAAAATAGTATCTTTGCACCATAATTTATTAAAAATTATTATTGAGGGGACAGGTTGTCCCCTCTTTTTGTACTTTAAAAATGATAACAAAACAATTAATAGAACAACTTGCAAACGATAGAATTCAGGAACGTAATCTTGACGTTTATATCGTTGATATTAGAATCAGTTCGGCTAATAATATCATAGTTGAATTAGATTCTATGTCTGGTGGAGTTGCTATTAATGACTGTGTTGCTGTCAGTAGAAACATTGAACATAATTTAGACCGTGAGACGCAAGATTTTTCATTAGAAGTTGCTTCTGCTGGGCTTGACAAACCCTTTAGAGTGTTTAAACAATATGTAAAAAACATAGGAAAAAATGTTCAAGTTAAAACTGAGGACAAAGGAAAGATTGAAGGCGTTTTGAAAAGTGCAAATGAAAATGAAATTATTATTACAACTCGTGAAAAAAGAAGAATTGAAGGAAGGAAGAAAAAAGAGTGGTTTGAAGAGGATGTAATGATAAAAATGAATGAAATTAAAGAAACAAAACTAATAATTACGTTTTAATATAAAGTAAAATGAACACGCAAGAATTAATAGAGTCGTTTTCGGAATTTAAAGAATTCAAAAATGTTGACCGTGAAACAATGATGAGCATCCTTGAGGATGTGTTTAGATCAATGTTAAAGAAAAAATACGGAACGGATGAGCATATTGACATCATCATTAACCCAGACAAAGGAGATTTAGAAATTTGGGTAAATAGAGAAATTGTTCCTGACGGAGAAGTAGAAGATGAAAATACTGAAATAGCTCTATCAGAAGCCATCAAAATTGAACCAGACTTTGAAGTAGGTGAAGAAGCAGCAGAAGAAATAAAATTAGATGATTTTGGGAGAAGAAACGTCTTATCATTAAGACAAAATCTAATTTCAAGAATCTTAGAATTAGAAAAAGACCACATTTACAAGTTATACAAAGAAAGAATTGGTGACATTGTTACGGGCGAAATTTACCAAGTATGGAAACGTGAAGTGTTAGTGTTAGATGATGAAGGAAACGAATTAATTTTACCTAAATCTGAGCAAATACCTTCTGATTATTTTAAAAAAGGAGAAAACATTAGAGCTGTTGTTGCTAAAGTTGACCTAAGAAACAATAACCCTGTTATCATATTGTCTCGTACAGCGCCAGAGTTCCTTGAAAGATTATTTGAACTTGAAGTGCCGGAGGTTTTTGACGGTCTAATCACTATCAAAAAAATAGTGCGTATTCCAGGGGAAAGAGCTAAAGTAGCTGTTGAGTCTTATGACGACAGAATTGACCCTGTTGGTGCTTGTGTTGGAATGAAAGGTGCAAGGATTCACGGTATTGTTCGCGAATTAAGAAATGAAAACATTGATGTAATAAATTACACAAACAATGAAAAATTATACATTCAAAGAGCATTATCGCCAGCAAAAGTATCCTCAATTGAATTAGATGAAGATGAAAGACGGGCTGATGTGTATTTAAAACCCGATCAGGTTTCATTAGCTATTGGAAAAGGCGGATTTAACATTAGATTGGCTGGACAATTAACAGGATATGAAATTGATGTTTATAGAGAAGGTGCTGAGGACATTGATGATGTTGATTTAACAGAGTTTTCTGATGAAATAGAAGAATGGGTTATTGAAGAATTAAAATCAATAGGTTTAGACACTGCAAAATCTGTTCTTGACATGGATATTGATGATTTAGTAAAACGAACTGATTTAGAAATAGAAACAGTAGAAGATGTAGTTAGTATATTAAAATCAGAGTTTGAAGAAAACTAAGACTTTTAATAATATCTAAAACATAATTTCATAGGTATTAGGTAAAACCTTATATTTACCTCAAAAAAACATTAGAGCTTATAAAATACTATGGCAGGTAAAGCGAAAAGATTAAATAAAGTTGCAAAAGAGTACAATGTTAGTATATCTACCATTGTTGATTTTTTAGCAACGAAAGGTTTTGAAATTGATTCAAAGCCAAACACTAAAATTGAAGGCGAAATTTTAGAGGTATTAGAAGAAGAATATGCTGACGACAAGTTAGCAAAAGAAAAATCTAAAAAGGTAGCAATCACAAGAGAAAAAAGAGAATCTGTTTCTCTTAAAGATGTTAAGCAACAAAAAAAAGAAGTTGAAGAGGTTTCTGAAGATTTTTCTTTGGAAGATTTCAAAAAAAGTGCCCCAGTTAAAGAAGTTACTTCAGAAAAAGAAGAAGTAAAAGAGGTTGAAAAAGAAGAAAGTACTAAGGAAATTATAGGAGAGGGAGATGTAAAATTAACTGTTGTTGATAAAATTGACCTTGACAGTATTAACCAGAAAACTAGACCTGACAGGAAAAAGAAAACTAAAAAAGATACTACCAAACCAAAAAAGCCTGCCAAAA
>DQTE01000317.1 GCA_015662905.1 Crocinitomix sp.
AAAGAGATACAATCAGAATTAGAAATTGCCTATGCTGAGCCTAATGTTGAAGTAGATACTCAAAAGGAATTAGCAGATGTGTATGCGCCTTATGTACCAAAAATTATTAAACCAAAAACAGATAAAGTATCAGAAAAAAGATTTATTGATGCCATATCTGATGGTTTAAGATTATCTATGCGAAAATTTGATGATTTGGTAATTATGGGGCAAGATATAGCTGAATATGGAGGGGTATTTAAAATTACTGAAGGGTTTATTGATGAGTTTGGTAAAGAGAGGGTTAGAAATACGCCAATTTGTGAGTCGGCAATTGTTGGTGCAGCTCTTGGCTTATCAATTTCAGGAATGAAAGCTGTAATGGAAATGCAGTTTGCCGATTTTGTTACTGTTGGTTTTAACCAAATTGTAAATAATTTAGCAAAGTTACATTACCGTTGGGGAGAAAATGCAGATGTGGTTATTAGAATGCCAACTGGAGGTGGCTCTGCTGCAGGGCCATTCCATTCTCAATCTAATGAGGCTTGGTTTACCCATACCCCCGGTTTGAAAGTGGTTTATCCATCATCTCCTTCTGAGGCTAAAGGCTTATTAATAGCTTCTATTGAAGACCCTAATCCTGTTATCTTTTTTGAGCATAAAAATCTTTACCGTAGTATAAAGGAGGAAGTAAGTGAAGATTATTACACATTAGAAATTGGTAAAGCTAATTTGGTAAAAGAGGGTGAAAAAGCATCAGTAATTACTTATGGAATGGGGGTGCATTGGGCTAGGGAAATTGTAAACAATCATCAATTAGATGTTGATATTTTAGATTTGAGAACCCTTTTACCATTGGATGTTGACGCCATTTATGACACGGTTAAAAAAACAGGACGTGTTATTATTTTACATGAAGATTGCTTAACAGGTGGCATAGGGGGAGAGTTATCAGCCTTAATCTCTGAACATTGCTTTGAATACTTAGATGCGCCAATAATGAGAGAGGCTAGTCTAGACACTCCAGTACCTTTTGACGAGCAACTAGAAAACAACTTTATGCCTAAAAAGCGTTTTGAAAATAGGTTGCTAGAACTTATTAATTATTAAAAAAACTTTAAGCAATGAATAAAATATTATCTCTAATAATAATTTTTTTCCTCAGTTTATCTTGTTCAAAAAAAAGGGCTGAAAATGAACACACTGAAATAGAAAACTATGTAAAAGAAAATAATTTGTCTGGACAATTTACCGACTCTGGATTGTGGTTTTCATTAGACGTATTAGGAACTGGAGCTCAACCCTCAAAATTATCAACTGTTACAGTAAAATATAAAGGTTACTTATTAAATCAATCTATTTTTGATCAAAGTGATGATTTAGGTGTAACTTTTAGTTTATCCAACGTCATTTTAGGATGGCAAGAGGGGATTCCAAAATATAAAGTAGGGGGTAAAGGTAAACTGATTATTCCTTCTACTTTAGGGTATGGAAATAAAAAAGTAGGGACAATTCCTAAAAATTCTGTTTTAATCTTTGATATTGAATTATTGGATGTTCTCTGATTAAGGTTTGTTACCTAATCTATCCTTTACATTTTAAATATTAGGTTATAGTAAAATCAGTACTTTTAGTTCTATATAAAATTTATTTAGGACGGTATAGTTTAATAATGATAACATCAGACAATCTTGTACTATACTTTGGAGATAGTTTTTCTTGTTTCATTTTCCAAGTTCGTTTTAAATCTTGGCAAGCAAGTTTAATCTTTTGGTAACCTAATTTGTTATTTAATAAGTCAACTGTTTTCATTAATTTTTTATGTTTAGGATTAGGTGATTGAAATAAATTTAATTGTTGGTTAATTTCAGGAACCATATCCATAACAACAACTCCTGCTTTTTTGTACTGAAAATTAGGCTTGTAAATTTGTTTTAATCCCTTAATGGTGTGTTTTACAATGTCTATAGATGAATTAGTAGGATAGGGGAGTTGCACTACAATATGAGGGTGATATTGTGTTGTATTTTGTTTATGTTTGTTTGTTTTAAGAAAAATTAATATAGAGTTACAGGCTGATTGTTGTTCTCTTAGTTTTTGAGCACAGTTTATTGCAAAAGTACTAACCCTTTCTTTTATAGTTTCATAGTCACTATAAGTGTAATCAAAAGAACGTGTAGTTGCAATACTTTTTTTTGAAGTAATATGTTCTAACTCAATAACTGCCTCTCCAAGTAAATCTTTTTTTAAACGTAAGCCTACAATGGAAAAATTTCGTTTTACCCAAGTATCGTTTTGTTGAGTAAAGTCATAAGCTGAATAAATACCATTGTTTTTTAATTTTTTAGCATATTGTTTGCCTATACCCCAAACGTCTTCAATGTTTAACCACTTTAAAGCTTTAACACGTTGATTTTCTGATTTAATAACATAAACACCTTTGGTTTTTTGAGGAAATTTTTTAGCTATTCTGTTGGCAACTTTTGCCAAAGATTTTGTAGGTGCAATACCTATGCTTATGGGAATACCTGTACCTTTATCAATAGTGCGTTTAATTTTAAAACCATAGTTTTGTAAGTTATAATTATCAAAACCGTCAAGTTTTAAAAAAGCTTCATCAATACTGTATATTTCTATATTAGGTGTAAAATCTGTTAATAAATTCATTACACGCTTACTCATGTCGCCATAAAGGGCATAATTTGATGAAAATACATGAACTTGTTTTTGTTCAAGTATGTGTTTGTATTTAAAAGCAGCAGCTCCCATAGGAATTTTCAGTGCTTTAACTTCATTACTGCGTGCTATAATACATCCGTCATTGTTAGATAAAACAACAATTGGCTTATGATTCAAATCGGGTCTAAAAACGCGCTCGCAGGATGCAAAAAAATTATTACAATCTACTAAAGCAAACATTTTTAAAAAGATTTAATCACATGAATAACAATACCCCAAATTAAAAAATTATTGTCAGCAGTTACTTTTATAGGCTTATATTGTGGGTTAGCAGGTAGTAGCCAACAACAATCTTTACCTAATTTAATGGATTTCATGGTAAATTCTCCATCTATAAAACAAACAGCTATTTTACCGTCTAAAGGCGGTAAACTTTTATCTATAATTACTAAATCGCCATCATTTATGCCTAAATCTGTCATAGACTCTCCACTTACTCTTCCGTAAAAAGTGGTGGATGGATTTTTGATGAGTTCTTTGTTCAAATCAATAGATAAATCGGTAAAATCTTGTGCAGGTGAAGGAAATCCTGCACTTATTCCACTATCTGATAATGCCAGCTCAAGTTTTGAGTTGACATTGGCTTTAAAAAAACTAATAGATAAGGTATGTTTTGTTTTGATTAACTTCATTACTACAAAAGTATTAAAATTTAATCAAATAATGATTAAAAAATAATCTTTTTTATAAACTAATCACAAACATTTAAAGTAATTAAAGGGTTCTTTACAAATTTCACATTGGTATAATGATTGACAGGCTGTAGAACCAAATTGACTAATCATTTTTGTTTGTGATGATTTACAATGTGGGCAAATAATATTTTTATTTCCAATGGTTGGAGGAGAAATACCGTCCTTTAGCAGTTTAGCTTTTGTTTCCTCACTTAACCAATCAGTCGTCCA
>DQTE01000045.1 GCA_015662905.1 Crocinitomix sp.
TAAACCCTATTTTTAAAATTGATTAATTAATGACTATATGGAGAGATGTAATCTTCTTCACAGAATTAGAACCTACTTTACATAACACAGGTTATTATTCGTTTGAAAAAGTGCCATTTGGAACATTACCACCATTGGTTATTAGCGTGCCCAATATTGGTGCAGTTTTGTTTCGGAATCGGGTAGAGGGTGCAGGACTAATTATTGTTTATAACTAATTTAGGTTTCGTATATATTTCTTTTTTCTTAATGCTACCATCATTATTATAATATATCCATTCACCTATTTTAACTGGTACAAACTCGTAAATATTATTTATTCTCACAGAATTAATTTGAACATTATCTAATTCAAACTTATCTGATATTCTTATGACTCCATATAGACCTTCTGACTTTTTATTCCCATCCTCATAGAAACTTACCCAATTACCATATCGAAGTGATAACATTCCAAAACAATTACCTATTTCTTTTGGAGAGCCATTCGAATAATATTTTATAACTAGACCATTAATCGTATCATTCTTATATTCTATTTGAGATTCAACAAATTTTGAATCTACTGTAAAACGATATTCATTCCCTTCCTTTTTTCCTAAGTTAAAATTTAAAATTCTAGTTATCCTACCTTGTGAAAATGTACAAGCAGAACCATGAAGGACACGAACAGAATTAGTATCTAAAATATAATAAGTATTTGTTAAAATTGTATCATCAAAAACTTTATAATACTTGAAAAATGAATATTTTTCTGAAATACTAATGGAATCAGTATAAAATGAAGCCTTTTGTTTAACTTTATTTGTATCTATTACAGATTGATCCTGACTATAGACTGAATTAATTAAAAAAGTGAGTATAATTATAAATAGTTTTTTCATCCTTTAAATAAGTGTTTTTTAATTAGCTACAGATACCGTACCAGTAATGTCAAATAAATCACCTGCAACATCAACTCGTTGAATAGAAATTTGGAATTGGTCACCAGAATTAACTTCAAAAGTAAGCTGACCCCAGTTGACTTTTGTGTTTGACTATTATACAACAAACGCCCAATAGTTATATTGAGCGTTTGTAATTATTATTATTAAAATAAATTTATCTGTATCTTCCTAATCCTCTAGGTGAGCCTACTCTATCCATTGCGCATCTAAAACCAATAGTAGCGGTTGATAAATCTTCATCTAAAAATCTTCTATTACCACCAACAATCCAATATGCTCGATCTTTCCACGAACCACCTTTATATACTCTTGCATTGTCTGATATTAAAGTTGTTGGCCAAGACGTTCTGTTTTTAGGCTTAATTTCGTTACCTGTTAAATTGTATTGTTCGTGTTTGTTTTGATACATTACTATATCTCCATCCCTAACCCCTTGATTAATTTTTTTCTGCATTCCATCTTTATCATTAAAATACTGAGATGACTCAAAATCACCATCATTAACATCTTTATAATCTGCGTTTCTGTAGTTTCGTCTGTTAATGTTTTCTTCTGCTGTTACCTCTCTCCATTTTAATCTACCTGGTGTATTTACAATATAATCAGACATACCTTTTCTTAACATAGGTATAATATCAATTGGATATTCATTTCCTAATTCATCTGTTCTAATTAATTGTAAACTTGGGTTGTTAGAAATTCCCTCAAACAATCCGTCAAAAATTTCTGTTTGAATAATTTCAGAAGCTTCCATATAGAATTGAGCGTTTTGTTTTTCAATAGCTCTATCTACTATTTCGTTTAATTCTTTTAACAATAACACCTCTTGTGCATACATTCCAGATTTAAAGTTCCCTAAAGAATCTTTACCTCCTGAAGATAAATAAACTGTTGATGGCTCATTTGAGTTAAAATCAATGTCATTTCTTGATTTTACATTCATTCGCACACCATTGTTCATAGCTGCATCTTGTGGTTGAGGCATGTACTCATCAGCTGAGATTCTTTGGAATCTAATTCTTTCAAATTCGTGTAAGTATTCTTTTAAACCATGTACGTCATATAGTACTTGCATATTTTTTTGATCGATTACACCATCATTACCTAATACTTTAGTTTTAAATACATTTCCTCTAAATGGTCTAAATTCATCAAAATCTTCTAAAGATAAGGGTCTGTAAACGTCCATTACCCACTCAGATACATTACCTGCCATGTGGTATAAACCGTAATCATTAGGCCAGTAGGAATCTACTGGTGCAGTAATATCAGCGGCATCATTTAGTGCTCCTGCTGCCCCCATATAGTCTCCTCTACCTCTTACAAAGTTAGCTCTTATATCTCCTTGAAATTCTGCATTATCTTGTCTAACCCAGTGTCCTGTCCAAGGGTATGTTCTTCTGTTTTCAATAACACCTGGATCTTCTGGATTTGTCATAGACCCTACTAAACCATAGTACGCAAATTCCCACTCTGCCTCTGTAGGTAGTCTATAGCTAGGCAATAGTATTCCATCTTCCATTCTGACAATACGTGTTCCTAAATCTTTTCTTTTACCAGACCAACCTGTTTTAGGATTTAGGTCAATTAATTGTTGCTCTTTTTCATCACCTGGGTGATATTGATTTGCAAGATAAGCATCAGTTGAAAACGGTTCACCTGCTTGGTCTGGGTTCATTGTTAAAACACCTTCTCTTATTAAAATATATTCATTTACTCTGTCAGTTCTCCATTTACAAAAATCATTGGCTTGGTTCCAACTTACACCAACTACAGGATAGTTTTGATAAGCAGGATGACGTAAATAATACTCAACATAAGGTTCGTTATATGCTAAAGGTGAACGCCAGCAATTAGTATCTGGTAAAGCATTTTTATATATCATTGGATAATCTTCATAGGTTCTTCTAATCCAATATAAATACTCTAACCAATTAAAGTTTGTTACTTCAAACTGATCGATATAGAAAGAAGATACAGTTACTCTTCTTGGTATATTGTTCCATTCATAAGTAACATCTTGCTCAGCACGCCCCATGGTAAACGTCCCACCTTCTACCAAAATTAAACCAGGACCTGTTTCTTGGTCAAAATAAGGTACTTTTTGAAAACCTCCGTTATTTGGGTTATTATATTCCCAACCTGTTACATTCGAACGTTCTTTACGGCAAGCTATTAAACTAACGGCTGCTATAAAAACAATTAATAAACTCTTTACTTTCATCTTATTATGTTGTTTATTTATTAAATTCATTTTTTTGTTATTAAACTATATAACATCAACCTTACAAAAGGTTACACTTTTAAAAAGATGGACACGATATAGTTCTAAATTTTTTTGGTTTATTTTTACAATTAAAGTTTAATCCTAATGATAATTCGTGAGATCCACCACTAGCGTTTGTTAGTTTAGATGTAGTAATGTCATAACTATATCCAAATCTAAAAGTCCCTGCATCTACTCCCAATGACAGAATGAAAGAATCTCCTTCTCTCCACCAAGCACCAACAGTAAATACACCATACTTTATATATGTACCAATATTAAGTTGCATAAAACCATCTTGGTACATATAAATAATGTTAGGCGAAATTGATGTAGAATTTGCATATTTTGATTGACGACCTAAAGGAATATTTGCCCCCATGTGCCCTGTAAATCTAATTGGTAATCTTGAATCTCCCAACACTAAAGTTTCATTTGGCTGATTTAAGTGGTGCGCTGCAAAACCAAAATAAAAGTTTTTTGAAAAACCTACTAAACCAGCAGACACGTCAAAAAAACCTTTTGTTCCCCAACCATTATCTAAAATTGTACCTCTTGGCACGTCTCCAGTGGCATATATAAACCCTCTTCTTGGGTCAATCATATCTCCAAAAGTTAATTTACTCCAATCTAAAAATTTTTGATTCCAAGTGGCTTGAGCGCCTAACAAAAAAGAAAATTTTCTACTTACTTGTAAATGATAAGAATATCCCAAATTAATTGTTGACCAATTGATTGTGTTTTTACCTGCCATATCGTTTGTAAACATTAGAGAGACTCCTCCCTTAACAGCGTTTACATACTGATCATAAGATATACTATTGGTAACAAAAGCACCAGAAATAGAAGGCCATTGGTTTCTATGATTGATATTTATCCTTGGACAACCATGCGAGCCTGCCATTGCAGGATTCAAATAAATTGGATTGGCATAAAACTGCGTAAACTGGGGATCTTGTGCCTCAGCCTTGTTGCAAAATAAAGCCAATATCAGCAATAAAAGTAAGTTATTTTTAGTCTTTAATATCATTCAATAAACTATAGTTTCATCATCTTATTACGCAAAAATATTTAATTGGTTACAATATATTTTTACAAATAAGTTGCAATAATAGTTATTTTTATTCGTTTTTAAAAGAAAAAATTAAAACAGTTTTTACTAATAACTATTTTTTTATGAGATTATTGCTTTTTTTAACTTTGCTAATTTGTAAATTTTACGCTTTTACTCAAGTGCAAACAATTAGTTTTACTACGACTTGGACAAATAACAAATGTGTGCCTTGCGAAATAAATCCAAATACAAAATTAGTGGAATCTGTTCAAACATTACCTCTACATCTTAAAGGTAATTACACTTTTGATTATAGAATAGTTTCAACTTCACATCAAAACATTTCAGTGCCTTGGTCGGTTGACGAATCATTAATTCCATCATCAAACAACATTGTGGTAAGTTTTAAAAAATCGGGCGTTGACAATTATGTGCTAATTAAGAATACTGCTGTTACAAAGCTAAATGGACAAATTAAATTATTGACCAATGTTAAAATTGAAGTTACCTATACGCCAAAACCAACTTTGCAAAACAGAGGGGCTACGTTTGCTAGTGAGTCTGTATTAAGAAAAGGAAAATGGTATAAATTTGGGGTTGATAAATCAGGGGTTTACAAATTAGATAAAACTGCTTTGGAAAATGCTGGAATCAACACTGACAACTTAAACCCTCAACATATTAATATCTATGCTAACCATATCCCTGAACTACCTTTTGATAACTCTGCTTACCATCCTGACGATTTAATTAAAAACGCAATATACATCAGTGGGGAAACTGATGGGAGTTTTGACGCAAATGATTATATTTTATTCTACGCCGCTGGCCCTTTAGTTGAAACTGTTTTATCTTCTAATCAATTTAACTTATTTTCTAATCGAAATGATTCTTTAAACTATTTTTATTTAAGTATAGACGCTTCTGAAACACCCAAAAGAATTCAAAATATAAATAACTCTTCTCTCTCTCCTACACACAATATAACCACTTGTGATGCTGCAGTTTTACACGAACAGGAAGACACTTGTTTAACAAAATCTGGTGATGTTTGGCTGGGCGAGTTTTTTGATATAAATGTTTCACAAACCATATCAATGGAGTTGGCTGGAGTTAACACCTCAACACCTGTTAATATAACCGCGAGAGTTGCTAATGCTAAAAAAACAGGCACTTGTTCTTTTGATTTTAAATACAATGGCACCTCTGTTTTAAATATAAATGGTACTGGAACCACATCTCTTTACAATTTAGGAAATATCAATTCGGGTTATAGCTCCTTTAATGTATCTTCAAAAAATGTTGATTTACAAATTGATTTTAATAAAGGAGGGGTTGCATCAACTTTAGGGTGGCTCGATAAAATTGTCATTAATTACAAAAGAAATTTAACCTTAAATGACGGTCAGTTTTTGTGTAGGGATTTAAGCTCTGTTGGTATTGGTAATACAGTAAAATATAATATTTCCTCAGCTAATTCATCCTCAAGAGTTTGGGAAATTACCAACCCTACAGATACAAAGCAAGTTAATGTCAATTTTAGTGGTACTACTTTAAATTTTACTCAAAATGCCGATAGTCTGCGTACATTTGTTATTTTTAATGAGAGTCAGTCTTTTACGCCTAAATTTATCAGAGAAATAAAGAATCAAAATTTGCATAGTTTAGGGTTTGCTGATTACATAATAGTTACCCATGAGGACTTTACTAGTCAAGCAGAACGTTTGGCCGACTTGCATAGACAAAGAGGTTTAAGTGTTCATGTGGTTGAAATTCAAAAAATTTACAATGAGTTTTCTTGTGGTGTGGGTGATTTAGTTGCCATAAGATGGTTTACAAAAATGTTTTATGATAGAGCTGCAGGAGATATTATCAAAATGCCAAAATCATTATTATTATTTGGAGATGGTAGCTTTGACCAAATTAACAGAAAAAAGAATAATACAGCAAAATTACCCACATTTAGAAACGAAGTGTATGGCAACGGTAGCCTTAGCTTAACCATTTCATACACTTCTGATGATTTTTTTGCTTTACTAGATGACAACGAACGTGCCTCTGCATCAGATTTAATGGACTTGGGTGTAGGTAGATTTCCCGTAAATACCATAGAGGAGGCAACTGTTGTGGTTGATAAAATTGAACATTATATGACTTATGGCTCTAGTTTATTTTCTAACGCGGTATGTGGAAATGATGGCTATACATCTACTTTTGGCGATTGGAGAACTAGGGTTGTACTTATTGCTGATGACGAAAATAACGATAGATTTGTTTATGACTGTGAGGGCATAAGTAATCAAATTGAAGCTAATCATTACGAAATGAACATAGTCAAAATATATTTAGACGCCTATAAACAAATTATTACATCTGGTGGTCAGCGTTACCCTGATGTGGTACAAGCTATAAATGATTACTTTAATTTTGGAGCATTAATTTTTAACTATGTCGGTCATGGTGGTGAAGTTGGTTTAGCAGAAGAAAGGATAATAACCATTGCAATGATTGAGGCTTGGAAAAACATAAATAAACTACCTGTGTTTGTGACTGCTACTTGCGAATTTGGTAGGTTTGATGACCCCGACCGTGAGTCTGCTGGTGAAAAAGTACTACTTTCTCCTATTGGAGGTGCAGTAACTTTACTAACCACAACGCGCTTGGTATATATTTCGACAAATACAACTTTAAATAATAATTTGAATTCTGTGTTATTTAACACTAACAATGGTGAACCTTTATCTTTAGGAGAAATTATGCGCTTAACTAAAAATTTAACGGCGGGACTGGCAAGTATGCGTAATTTTACACTATTAGGTGACCCTGCTTTACTCTTAGGTAAACCAAGGGCTAATTTATTTATTGATAGTTTAAATGGTGTAGCTATCACTGGTAATAATATTGACACCTTAAAAGCTTTGAGTTATGTCAAACTTAGTGGACATGTTGAAGATTATTTAGGTAACCCAATTAACAATTTTAACGGATTGGTGTTCCCTACCATTTATGATAAGCCAAAAAAACTTATAACTCTTGGACAAGATGCAGACTCTAACCCTACACCTTTTAAATATCAATATAATGTTTTATACAAGGGTAAATCAAGTGTAAAAAAGGGCAAGTTTACATTTGACTTTATAGTACCAAAAGATATAGAATATAGTTATGGCAAAGGTAAAGTTAGTTTGTATGCGCAAAACGATTTTGAAGACAAAATTGGCTTTGACACCTCTATAGTTGTAGGAGGAGTTAACCCGAATGGTCTTAATGACAACACACCTCCCGAAATTACATTATACTTAAATGATGAAAATTTTGTAAACGGTGGTGTAACCGATACAAAACCTCTTTTAATTGCTAAAATAAAAGATGAAAGTGGCATCAACACTTCAGGTAATGGCATTGGACATGATATTAGTGTTATACTTGATGGCAACACCTCTGCTCCAATCATTTTAAACAACTTTTATGAGGCTGACTTAGATACTTACAAAAGTGGTGAAGTAAAATATCAATTTACCGACCTAGAAGAGGGGACTCACCAACTAACATTTAAGGTGTGGGATGTAAATAATAATTCTAGTGAATTAACAATAGATTTTATTGTAGCTAAAAAAGAAAATTTAACCATAAGTCACTTATTAAATTATCCTAATCCTTTTACTACTCATACAGATTTTTACTTTGAACATAATCAAATCCATAATTTAACAGAGGTTAGAATAGAAATTTTCACTATTACAGGTAAACTTGTAAAAACTATTTTTGCTGACGTTAATTCATGTGCTTACAGGTCAGAACCTATACCTTGGGATGGTCTGGATGAATATGGTGATAAACTAGCTAGAGGTGTCTATATTTACAGATTAATGGTTAAGAATGAAAACGGTCAGAAAGCAGAAAAAATTGAAAAATTATATCTTTTATAAGATTGGACACAATATAAAAATTAAAATAACGTATATTTGTAGTTAAATAACTTCAACAATGAGAAAATTATTATATAGCATATTAAGTTTAAGTATAGTATCGTCAGTAGATGCACAAGTGGTTACTCCAACACAAACAGAAAAAGCTGATCAGATACAATTAAACACAATAACAACAGCCATGCCTTTTCTTATCATTACACCTGACTCAAGAGCAGGAGGAATAGGAGATGCGGGTGCAGCAACAACTGCAGATGTAAATTCTTTATATTGGAATACTGCAAAATTGGCTTTTTCTGAGCATAAAAGTGAAGTAGGTGTATCTTATTCACCATGGTTAAGACAGTTGGTAGATGATATTCATCTATCATATTTATCTGGGTATAAAAAATTGAGTAAAAGACACGTGATTGGTGGTTCTTTAAGATACTTTTCGTTGGGTAACATTACTTTTACTAATGATGTTGGTAATGTTACAAGAGAATTTAATCCAAATGAATTTGAAATATTAGGAGGCTACGCTTTTAAATTGTCTGATTATTTCTCTCTAGGTATGAATGCAAAATTTGCTTATTCAAACTTAACAGGCGGAATTAATGTTGGCTCTGTTGCTTCAAAAGCAGCTATAGCAGGTGGCGTTGATTTATCTGCACAATTTTACAATGATGAGTTATCTCTTGGGAACTATGATGCTACTTGGTCTGCTGGTTTAACTATTAATAATATAGGAAACAAAGTCTCTTACACTAATACTTCAACTAGAGATTTTTTACCTACTAACTTAAGATTGGGTACAGCTTATAAAATTGCATTTGACGATTATAATTCATTAACGGGTACAGTAGATTTTAATAAATTGTTGGTACCTACAACACCTTTTAGAGACCCTAACAATGTTGAACAAATTATATCTGGCAAAGATAATGATGTTGGTGTTATTGCTGGGATTTTACAGTCGTTTTATGACGCACCGGGTATTGTTACACCAGACGGTAATGGTAATTACGAAATAACAAAAGGAAGTAAGTTTAAAGAAGAGTTAAGAGAAATTAATATTGGAGGTGGTTTTGAATATTGGTATGGTTCATTACTAGCAGTAAGAGCAGGATTTTATCATGAACACGCTTCAAAAGGTAACCGTAAATATTTAACTTTTGGTGCTGGTTTATATTATACTAAGTTTGGAATTGATATTTCTTATTTAGCCTCTGTCACACAAAATTTACCATTGGCTAATACTGTTAGATTTTCTTTAAGCTTTAAATTTGGTGATTCAAAATTATCTGACTCTCCTTCAACCAATTAATCAATGAATTTTAGAATTGGATTTGGTGTTGATATCCATCAATTGGTTGAGGGGCGTGATTTGATGATTGGTGGTGTAAAAATAGAATCTCCATTTGGTGCATTAGGTCACTCTGATGCAGATGTATTATTACATGCCATTTGTGATGCTATTTTAGGTGCTGCAAATTTAAGAGATATTGGTTTTCACTTTTCTGATACTGACCCTCAATTTAAAGGAATTGATAGTCAATTTTTACTTAAAGAATCTTTTAAACTTGTAAAACAAAAAGGATATAAAATAGGTAACATAGACTGTACGGTCCTATTAGAAACTCCCAAGGTAAATCCTCACATAGAAAAAATGCAAGTTATTATTGCTAACTTGTTAGAAGTTGACATTGACGCAATTTCTATAAAAGCAACACGTGGAGAAAAAATGGGGTACATTGGTGAAAGTAAAGGTATTCAAGCTTATTGCAATGCTCTAATTTTTAAGTCATCATAAATTGACTTAATCAATACACAATCTTTTTCTATAGTTTAATTTGAGTACAAAGAATTTTCTATTAACAATGCAATAAAACACAAAAACAGGCTATCAATTTTGATAGCCTGCTTAAATAGGATAAATACTCAATTAATCTTCATAACCTTTTATCAAGTATTTTGTAATATATTCCTTAACTTTTTCTTTATTTTCTTTATACGAGAGAAAATCTTTTACTTGAGGATAAAAATCATAATGATATAATGATATTAATACATAGCAATCTAAATATCCATCTTCATTCATTTGTTCTGCAAATTTTAAAAAATCAGGAACATCATCCATTTCCTCAAGTGCTTTTTTCCACGAATATACCTCCAAATATTTTTCTTTAGTTATTCCATTTTCTTCTATAATGCCATCATCATTACAGTATTTACTTATTTTATCTTTTGCTTCTCTATAAACAGACATTACACCATTAACTTCATCTTGATCCGTACCAATTTTATTTGGATAAAAATATCTATAAATTCTATGCTCATCCATATATTTTTCTTCTTTATTTAGTACAATTAAATACTTCAATTTAATATCAAACCCTGGGTAAACACACAAAGCTTCTAAACACTCTTTCTTTGCTCTATGATAAAGCTCTTCATCCATTAATAAACTAATAATATAGCTGTAAGGCTCAACATAAGATGGCTGAACTGGTTTTGCTAAATTGTAATACTTTAATGCACTGTCAATTTTTTCTTCGTTCCAAAAAGAAGTACCTATTTTTATATATGCCTCATAATAATTTGGTTCTTCTTTTATTGCTTTTTTATAATTAAGAATAGCTAACTCGTAATCTTTTTTATCGTAAAAATCTTGAGCTTCTTCAAAATAATCTTTTGCCTTTTCAGAAAAAGAAGTGTCTGTATCTAAGGTTTCTAAAGCTACCTTTCTTAAATAGTAATCTGCTTTGTTGCTCTCTGCAATTATTGTGGCCTTTCTACAATAATTAACTAACCTATGAAAAGGATAGTTTATAAAATATTCTCTATCTTCCTCACTAATATCATCTCCTGAAATTTCAGCATTTTTATATACCTCTTTATCTTGATGATATCTTAAATATTCCATTTCTACACGTGTATTCCAAGCTTTTAATCTTTTAGGGCTGGCTTTGCTCATATATTTATCCAACTTTTCAATACCTTTAGTGTAATTTTTTTCAAAAACTTTAACTGCTTTATTTATTTGTTTATCAGATTGTGATGTAGCAATAGAACCAACAAAAAGAGTTAAAATTAAAATTGTTTTTTTCATATTATTATTATTATTTGGTTTTCCATTTTTCATTTAAAAGATTAATGAACTGTTTAGATAAAGTGTTAAAATATCTTTTTGTTCTATAACTACCTACCCATATAATACCACTTATTGCATTGGTTAAAAAAACTTCATCAGCCACCAACAAATTTTGTGGAGTTATATTACATTCATATACTTTTATATTATTAGCAATTGCTAAATTTATAATTTGCATTCTCATGGTACCTCCTAAACACCCTAAGTCTAAGCTAGGTGTATATAACACGCCGTTACTTACAATAAATAAATTAGAACTACTCCCTTCAATAATACCGAATTTATTGTTTTGTAACAACAAATCATCAATCTTTTTTTCTTTTGCAGCTAATTTAGACATAATATAAATAAGTCCATTCTTAGTTTTATAGTTTGACAAAAATGTAATTGTTTTTTTTATGTCATCATACAAATCAACCACATAACCAGCATCATTTAAAATAAACTCATTGTTTGGTAATGGGTAAGATTCTATAAAATAATCTACTTCATTGGTTTTAGGTAAATACGTTCCACCTTGTTTTCGGTCAACAGATAATCTTACTTTACCCCCCTTTGATATTTTATTTTCTCTTAAAAGTTCAACTATTTGTTGGTATAAAAAATCTTGTGTAAAATTTTGATGTTGTACCATTTTAAGAGCTTTCATACCATCTGTTAGCCTTTTGTAGTGATTTTCAAAATTAATAGGTAAACCATTTACAACTCTAATTGATTCAAACAAACCATCTCCATACAGATGAGCTCTATTACCAACTTTAAGCACATAAGTGTTGTTTAAAATTAAAACGCCATTATTATTTACATACAATTTATCCATTAAAAATTGCTTTAAAAAAAGTAGTTACATAATTTGGATTGATTAAAGATACAAATAATAATCCAAATAAGGCTCCTCCAATATGTGCATCATGTGCAATACGAGTCCCTCCTCTTTTAGCTAAAAAATATTCTGCCACAAGCATTAAAGGTCCAAAAATGTAGGCTGGAATATAAAATGGTAAAAATAACAATCCCATTTGAGCAGTAGGATTTAACAAAATTGAACCAAAAACAACAGCTGATACTGCTCCTGACGCACCTAATGAATTATAGTTAGGATTGTCTCTGTGTTTTAATAAGGCATAAAGAGATGATACAATAATACCTCCCACATACAATATAGCAAAATACACATAACCTAAATTATTAAAATCATAAACTAAGGCTGGCTCAAGACTTTTAAAACCAAAATAAAAAGATTGAGAATAAGGTGTAACTTGAACTCCAAACATATACAAAACATACATATTAAAGCCTAAGTGCATAAAGTCAGCATGAATAAAGGCATGAGAAAAAACACGATACCATTGTTTATGATGTATAATACCATAAGGGTTAAACAAAAATTTATTCAACAAATTTTGATCGTCAAAAGCTTTTATTGAAACTAAGATTGTTATAACTAATATTATATAAGTAACATACATTTTAAAGTAATTGTATTGATTCTAAATTATTTTTTTATATTGCGACGTAATATATGAAATTCATTAAACTTATACTGTTTTTATTTTTTTTAGTTACAATAACTAATTGTAGTTCTGATGCCGTTTTTTTTGGTGAATCAGAACCTAGTATTAATGAACGTTTACATAACGAAATAGAGCATAATCCTTATTTTATATTTGATTCTGACACACTTTTGTCATATAAAGAGCTTTTAAACTACTACCAAAAAAATGAATATCAACCTTTATGGATAAATGATTCGTCTCTTAATAAAAAAGGAACTGAAATGCACGCATTAATTGATAATGCATTTAGTTATGGTTTATTACCTACTTGGTTTCATTCTGATTTAATACACCAATATAAAGATACTGCATTATTTAAAACTGAAATTTTACTTTCAAATGCTTATTTGTTATACATTACACACTTAAATGTTGGTTTTTTGGACACCTTAACCATGAATTATACATGGAAAAAAGATTCTGTAAATTATATTTGGGATGAACAATTAGATAAAGTAAAAACAAGTAAAGACATCAAAAGATTGGTGCTTTCTCATCAACCAAAACACTGGGAATATGTACAACTACAAAAAGGACTTGAAAAGTTTATAGCCAACTATCCTTTAGACACTATTCATTACAAAATACCAAAATTTAATGAAGACTCCATTATTTGTTATAACGTTACAAAAGAAGCTTTATTCGCCCACCGTTTTTTAAAAGACACTATTGTTGACGACTCTATTTTTCTTTTAAAACTCAAAGCATTTCAAATCATTCATGGATTAAAGGATGATGCTATTGTTGGCAAGTGGACAGGTAAAATGCTTGAATTAAGTAACTATGATAGGTTTTACAAAGCTATGCTTAGTTTAGAAAAATGGCGCTGGAAAAAGCCAAATGAGTTTCCTGAGAGGTATATTAGAGTTAATATCGCCTCCTACACATTAAAATTATGGAACAACCATAAAATAATTTCAAA
>DQTE01000224.1 GCA_015662905.1 Crocinitomix sp.
ACCCAATGGGTAGTTGAATATGGACCAACTGGATTTATGCCAGGCTCTGGTACATCTGTTAATACAACTACAAACCCTGTTACTATTACAGGATTGATGAGTGATACTGATTATGATTTTTATGTGTACGCCGTATGTTCACCTGGTGTTGATTCTTCTTTTACAGTAGGACCTGTTACCTTTACTACAATTGTTACATGTCCTGTAGTAAGTGGATTAGGTGTTAGTAATTTGACAACTACATCTGCTGATTTAAACTGGACTGCAGGGGGGATAGAAACCCAATGGAACGTAGAGTATGGTATGAATGGATTTACCTTAGGTTCTGGCACAACTGTTAATGTAACAACTACACCTACAACTTCTATTTCAGGACTAACAGCTGGTACAAATTATCAATACTACGTACAAGCAATTTGTGGACCTGGTGACACAGCTCAATGGGTAGGACCTTTCAATTTTATGACTGTTATCTCTTGTCCTCAACCTACTAATTTATCGGCTATTAATATCTCTCAAACTGCAGCCAACCTAATGTGGCAAGCAGGTGGTTCTGAAACTTCTTGGAACATTGAATATGGTATGGCTGGATTTACACAAGGCACAGGGACCATGATTAATGGTACTTCTACCAATCCAAATTATGTTACTGGATTAACAGATGGTACAGATTACGAATTTTATGTGCAAGCAGACTGTGGTGGCGGAGATATGTCAACTTGGGCAGGACCTTTTAGTTTTACAACGTTGTGTGGTATTAAAACTGCACCTTACCTAGAAACCTTTGGCGATTATCCTCCTTCACCATCTATACCTAATTGTTGGACTAATATCGGTTCTGAGCCTTGGTCTTTCAATGCCTCAGGTGCAAGTGGACCAAATACACCAGGTTATGGTGTTGCAGGGGCTGTTGACCATACCACAGGTACTGGAAATTATACTTGGATAGATGCAAGTGGTGGTATTGGAACAAATGAATTAATTACACCAATGATAGACTATTCTTCATTAACCCAACCAATTGTTGGTTTTTGGATATTGAGTAATAACATCAATGATGCAGCTCAAAATGTTATTACTTTAGAAGGATTAGACGCTGGTGGTAACTGGGTAATGATAGATCAATATAGTGGAAATAACCCTAATTGGGTTAAAGTATCATTTAATATACCAACCAATTTACCAACAACAACTCAGTTTAGATTAGTTCAAGTTCAGAATCCGGGAGGAAATGGTTCCGCATTTTTTAATGATTTATTAGTAGATGACTTTTTTGTAGATGAACCTGCACCTTGTACAGTTAATGCTGGTACTGCTGTTGCTGGTACAATTTGTTTGCAAGCAGGAGAGCCTACAGATTTGTTTGATGCTATTACGGGGTACTCAGATGGAAATGGTACTTTCTATTATCCTAACGCCGTGTCTCCGTCACAATCATTTGCAGCTAACAATGGTTCATTAATTTTAAGCGGATTAGATGCAAATGTTCCTTACACTTTTGATTATGTTGTGGGTGGAGGTAATTGTGCAGATATACTTTCGTTTACTTACACTTGGTCAACTGCTGCAAATGCAGGTGGAGATGGCGCTGTAACTACTTGTAGCTACAATGATGTTATTTTAATTCAAGCGTTAAACGGACAAGTTGATATGGGTGGTACTTGGACAGATGTTAACAATGTCGGAGGACTAGTAAATGGTATTTTCAATGCCAATAATTCGCCTACATCTGGTGTGTTTACATTTGAATATGTAGTTTCAAATGGAACTTGTTCTGATACTTCTGTAGTTACTGTTACTATTGACCCTTGTTTATCTGTTAATGATAATGAGGCTGTAACAGCGTTAGAAGTTTATCCAAACCCTGTTAACTCAACTTTAACTATTGCTAACTTTAACATAAGTGGTTATGCAACAATTACGTTAGTTGATTTACAAGGTAAAGTAGTGTACACTAACAATGTGTCTGATTTAACTGGTAATTTCCAAATTGATATGTCAAACTATGAAAGTGGAATTTACGTAGTTAGAGTAACTACTGAAAATACAAATCAAGAAATTAAAGTGGTTAAACAATAATTTTAAGATTTAACTTTTTTAGACAAGAGAGCTGGGCAATCAGCTCTCTTTTTTTGTGATTATTTTTAACTACCTTTGTTCTATGAAAGTTTTAGGTATTATCCCCTCAAGGTATGAATCTAGCCGTTTTCCCGGTAAACCCCTGATAGATATTAAAGGAAAATCAATGATTCAACGTGTTTATGAACAAGCCAAACAATCTACACTTATTAATGATTTAATAGTAGCCACAGATGACCAACGTATTTTTGAACAGGTAAAAACATTTAAAGGTAAAGTTATAATGACCTCTAACAAACATACCTCTGGCACTGAGAGGTGTGGAGAAGTTATTGAAACCTATAAAGGCTATGATATAATTATCAATATACAAGGAGATGAACCCTTAGTTAAGCCAGAACAATTAGACAATTTATTAAATACCTTTAAAAATTCGGATGTTGAAATTGCTACTTTAATAAAAAAAATAACTAACATTGATGATGTTGTTAATCCAAATAGAATTAAAGTGGTTTTAGACCATAAACAAAACGGTATTTATTTTAGCAGGAGTCCTATTCCGTTTGTGGCTAAACACCCACAGAATAATTGGTTAAACCAAACTATTTTTTGGAAACACATTGGTATTTATGCTTGGCGTACTGATGTTTTAGCTCAATTGCTAAAATTACCTAAAACAAACCTTGAAATTACGGAATCATTAGAACAATTAAGATGGCTGTTTTATGGGTATAACATTAAAACCGTTGAAACAAAATTTGAAACACCAAACATTGATACCCCTGAAGACTTAAAAAAAGTTTTATCTTTACTAAATAAATAAATTGTTATGGCTAAAATAAAATTATCAGACATAAAGACCCAACAACTAAACAAGGCTGTAAAAGAAAAAATAAAAGCTGAAAATGTAACTTTGGTTAATCATATTGGTGAGCTACAACATAAAATGTGCGCTGAAGGTAAACATTCTTTACTTATTATTATTCAAGGTATGGATGCTTCTGGCAAAGATGGTGCTGTTAGACGAATTTTTAAAGGTGCAAACCCTAATGGTATTGTCATTAAATCTTTTAAAAAACCAACAGAAGAAGAGTTTGCTCACGATTTTTTATGGAGAGTCCATCCTCACGTGCCTAAAAAAGGAATGATACAAATTTTTAACCGTTCGCATTATGAGGATATTTTGGTACCTTCTGTTTACGGATATTTACCTAAAAAAAACATAAAAGATCGTTATGACATTATCAACAACTTTGAAAAATTAATAGAATCTAACGGTACCACTATATTAAAATTCTATCTACACATAAATAAAGATGAACAATACAAGCGTTTGATGGAACGTATTGAAATTAAAGAAAAACACTGGAAACATAATGATGGTGATTGGGAAACAAGAAAACATTGGGATAATTTTATGTCTGTTTATGAGGAGATATTTGAAAAATGTAATGAACCTAAATGGCATATTGTACCATCAACAAAAAACTGGGAAAAAGTTAACTTTATGGCAAAAATTATTGTTAAAGCCATGGAGGATATGAACTTAAAATGGCCTGAATTGAAGTCAGAAAAGTTTTAAGTCAAATTAAAAATAAAAGGAGTGTTTTTAAGATTAGATTCTTGTTCTAAACTGAAATCACTACTGTATCCAAAAAAGCGTTTACCTAAAAGTCACTCACTGTAGGACTATTTTACCTGTTTTAACAGCACCGTTAGTTTGAATTTGCCACAAATAAATGCCGTAATTTAATTGTTGATTGATAAAGATTTGACTGCTATAATTTTGAGAAGTTTCAAACACTTTTTGTCCAGATAAATTATATAAAGAAAATGAGAACTGTTGTAACTCTTTATTTAAAACAAATGTATTATTTTGATAATTATAAAACAAATTTAAAAATGACAAATTAGATTCGTCAATATAATTGGTGATGTAATCCACTGCCAATTTTAGTTTAACGGGCAAATGGTCGGACATATACATTAAAGCGGTTGCTATATTTTGTGGTAGAATAGTGTTTGTTGGGTTGTTTATTGAATTATTAAACCTTAATCCGTCTTGCCCCATCGCTTGATAGCTATCAGGTATATAACGCACACCTTTTGTACCATCCATTACATCAGTTGATGCAAAAACAAAATCAAATCTGTCATCTAACCCACCCCAAGAACCATCTCCTAAATCAGCGGTTCTTGTACTTTGGGTGTGGTACTCTCTAAAACTATAGTTGTTATTCCAGTTTCCGTAAGCATTAGCAGGGTCTTGCATTGCTACATTAAAACCAGTAATCATAGTTGATGCACCTGGTTCTGTACTGGTATAAAAATTAAAATCACCACCTATAAATACATTTTCAACATACCCTTTGGCATTCAAATAGTTTTTTAAAGTAGTTAATTCAATATTTCTTTGAACTTCCTCACCTTGTCCTGCTTTTAAATGTAAAGAATAAAAATAAAAATAAATAGTGTCAGAAAAAGCACTTAAATTAGGATCATTATAGTACAAAACATATTCATTAATATCTCTTAATACTGTAGGTATTTGTTGCTGACTTAATAATGTTAGTTTATTTGAGTTATAAAACAAACCGTTATCGGTATCAGGCCCGTTGATAAAAGCTGTTTTTTGGTAATAACCAACCCCATTTTGATTAAGTGCACTATTTAAAATAGAATTTGCTCCTGTATTGCTTTGTAATTCATTAACCACAAAAACATCTGGTAAGTCGTAATGTAAAATTGTTTTTAAAGTATCTACCCTTAATGGTGTACTACCCGGAAAATTTAAAAGATTATAGTACATTACTTTTAGGGTATCTTGCGAAAAACTTGACACAGTTACTAAGCAAACAATAAATAATAAATGCTTTTTCATTTTTAATTGATTTGTTACAAAGTTAAAGATAATTACTTTAAGAATTATATTTACTAATTGAATTAATGGCTTAAAAAATTGATTTAAAGTTATTAAACGAACCACTCATCACATTAATCGGATTGTTAATAAAATTTAACATAAATAAAAATGGTTTTATCTAAAATATTTATTATATTTACACTTGAAATTAAAACAACAAACTATGTTAGAATTGTATAAAGAAATCCTTTCAAAAGTGAGCTTTGACAAATTATTATTTCAAAAAGAACTTAACAAAGCTATTAAATGGATAACATCAAAAGACGAAAAAGAATCTTTAAAACAATGGTGTTATTCAAAATTCGGAAAAAAATATCCTGAGGTTATTAAATTGGCCTTTGTTACAAGTAAGTAGGGTATTAGTTATTAACATTTAAATTCAAAAAAAGGTAACCAATTTGGTTACCTTTTTAAGTTTAAGTTTAATTTGACACAAGTTGTATTTGTTGCGTTTTATCATAAGTGATGGAATAAGACAAATTAATTTTTTTAAATTCTTTTGGTTTTAGCTTTAAATTCCATTCCATTAGACCTGTAACTTTATTCAGTTGACCTTTACTTCCATTAATCAATTCTATTTCAATTTCTTTATTCTGACTAATTGGTATTTGGTCTTGTAAAGTTATTTTAACTGTAGAATTTTTGTGATTTTTTATCTCAATATAATAAGCGAAGGTTTTTATAATTTTGTCTCCCACTACTTTTTCTTTACTCTCATTTTTTAGTGTAGTACGTTTAACTAATAATTTTGGGTCTTTTCCTAAGCTTAAATTCATAGTATCATTCATTATTGAAGGATTAAGAAAGGTTGTGCCTAAGTATGCACTATTATGAAAAATATTGGCTTGACCAGGAACTAATTCTAAGTCATCTAAATTGGTAATTTGAGCTATTAAATAACACGATAAATCAATTTTAGGAACAGCGTAATATCTATATTTAGTATCTAATGTTTTAGAGTTAATTAACACCATATATTTCTCATTGTTTGATTTTATTGAATAAGACAAATCAATTGCATATTCAACAGATAATATATTTTGTATCATTTGGGTAAAATCTTCAGATGTTTCCTGATTATATTCATTTGTATTTGAGGTTGATGTATTATCAGTTACTGGTGCCTTTGCACTATAGGCAGATGCATTAGTTGACCTCATTTTTTTATACTGAATTGTACGCGCGCGGTTTAGGTTACCCTCATAATAAGCCGAGTAATTTAAATACCAAGTTGTTAACTCTGGTTTTGTTTTATTAGCATAAGGATTATTAGTTGATAATGATAACCTAATATCTTTCCATTCCACACCTGTATTTTGAAACACTTGTGCCTTATAGGTTAGTTTAATGGAGTTATCTGATGTTTTATTCCTTATATCATATTGAGGTATCCAACCAGCTTCACTGACTAAATAGTTAACATAAATTCTGCCATTAGTTGCCTCTTTTGCTAACAAGGTAATTTCAATTTGATGTACAGGTTTATACTTCTTATCTATTTCAAACTGGTTTGAATTACTATAATTATATAAATAATCTAACCTATCATTCATTCTTTTTTCTTGTCTTTTCAATAGCATTTTTTTTCTATTCAACTTTAATAAATCATTGTTTATTTGATTCATTTTTTTATGATAAAAAACCAGGGCTTCTTTTAGCAAAGGAATAGAATCGTTTACTTTTCCTATACCTTTTACAGCACCAGTATTGTTTAAAATACGTTTTTCACTTTTCAAAACATCAATTTTATTTTGAACAGCAGTAATATCAAAAGACATTTCAAAAATTGAATCTTTTAATTGATTAATTCTGTATTGAATTTTTGGAGGAATTGTATTAACCTCTTGCTCTGACATACTAGGATAATAAGAGGAAAATTTAGAGTCCAACAATACCACATTACCTGTTGATGATACTTGAATGCTATTTGGATCTATATGTTTGCTAATGCCCGTTAAAATAATCTTATTTATCCCTTTTGATATAGAATAGTTTGCTCTCCGCTTTACTTGAGCCCCTTGTTGATAAACGGTTACTTTAGTAATTTTTGATTTAACAACATATTTGTTATCCTCTGCTTTTGCATAAATAGATAGACCAATAAAAAATAGAAATAATATTAAAGTTTTCATATTGTGTTTGTTTATTTGATTCTACCTACCATACACCTGAAATTTTAAAAGGTTCATTTTTGTTTTGTAACTAATCCTATAAAAATGAATTTAATTGGTACACGTCTAAAGATATTGTGCAGTATAAAATTAAAGAAGATTGGTTTTTTGATAAATAGCGTTCAGTATTAGATGTTAGAATTATTGGAATTTGTCCTGTAATTTACGCAAAAGATCAGAATGGTAATATCACTGGATTTAAAGAACTATTTTGGTTATATTTTCCAGAGTGTAGATATGTGTTCCAAAACTTCTTTGTACAATCAAGACACAATGATTCTCAAAGAAT
>DQTE01000276.1 GCA_015662905.1 Crocinitomix sp.
CTACAGATAAAAAAGAGTTATTAGAGTTTGCAGATAGTGCTATGTACGAAGCAAAGAAAAGTGGCAAAAATTGCTATAAAATATATGATAATTAAAAAACTATAAGTTTAGGTGTGGCAGAATTTTTCCTATCACACCTATTCCGCTTTCCAGTTTTACTGCTCTCACTTTCTTCTTTTTTTAATCCTTAAAACATATCCTTCTTTAATATTAGATATTTTTCCTTTAATAACAATGGCTTCTGCTCCATCCTCATAAATTCCATCTATCTTCACTGTCGCAATTTTATCTCCATAACTAAGTCTTGTTTTTCCAGTTCTTTTTATTGTTTTTACTATAGGTTCTTTATATACAGGGAAAGTATCTCCCTCTTCAATATCTTCATTATCCCCCAAATCTAAATAAATAGTTTTTTTATCGACATCTACAACTGTTATAAACTTTTTATTCATCATTTGAGATTTTTTATTCAATAAATCATACAAAACGTTTGCTACAATTTTATCTGCTAATTTACTTACATTATTGTATGAGGGTTTCGTTCTTTTAAGTTTTTTCTGACTTCCCCAGCTTTGGGTAAATGTGTCTGATTTTGTAGATTCAAAGACTACTTCACCTTTTCTATCAATAACCACGACATTTAATTCCATTTTTATGTAGTCACTATTATCATACGCACTTACATTTGGAATTTTTTTAGATGCTGTAGAAATTTTAAATTTAGTTACTTTTGGTAGTAATTGATACTCGACATTTGAAAGCTTCATAGAATCTTCATCCATCTCGTCAGAAAGCTCACTTTTTGATAACTCATTTTCATCCATAAGTGCCTGAGCTTGTTCTTTATCTCTAGTAAGTACTTTATACTTTTTTGACTTATTAACTAAATTTTTGATTTTAATCTCTATATTTGAGTCTTTAATATACTTATATTTGTACTTATCTATATTTGAACTAATACTCAAACTTTGAATAGCTATACTTTTTTTGCTATTTGAAATATTTTTCTTATCTTCATTACCAATAGATGAATTTTTCTTTTTTGCATATAATTTTTTTGATGAATATTTTGATTTTCTACAAATACTATTTTTTTGAATTTCTCCTTCTAAAACTTCTCCATAAGAAACTTTTGATAAAGATCTTACTATTCTTATTTTGCCAGTTTTAATCTCATCGTAACCTAAAAATTCCTTAGTATAAGGATCAAATAGTTTTTCACCCATTGCGAATACATCATAAACTGTTCCTAGCTTGGTTGATTGCATGATTATAGCGTCACCATTACCAGATATTTTTGCAACTCTTAAAGGGTATATATTATCAATAATATCTCTTGTTAGCTCTGTACTAATTCTTTTTAATGTGTTATAAAAAATTTGTTGAGTAGCATTACCTTTTGGAACAAACTCAAAATCTATAGTATTTGACCATTTTATTTGTCTTGTTGCCATAGTCAATATTTTATAATGAACCCTAGCATAAGCTTTAAGTTTTTTAATGTCTTTATCTATAGATTTTATCTTAGTTGTTTTATTGGTAATTTTGAACTCTTTTATTGTCGATACAACTAAGTAATCTGTACCAAGAACTTGTCCAAGTTTTAAAATTTCATCTTTGTGAGCATCAGCAGAAATAATCATTTTCTTTTCATTACTATAGGCATTTTTATTTGATCTATCTAATACTGAAAACTTTCTTGTTTGAGTTATTGAGTTAGTAAGTTCTTGTGTAAGATTATAACTAACAGCTTTTATGTTCTTTAATTCACCCATAACACCAAAAGCAATATTTTCCGTATATGAGGGGACTATCACTATCTTTCTTCTTTTATGTGCACTATTTCCTGGAGTTTTATACGCTACAGTAATTACTTCAATTATAGCCTCATAATCTGACTCATGTTTTACTATATCTATTACTTTATAACCATCAATATAACCATTTGTAGCTATCCTAATTTTTTGGACCATAGCATCATCTATTTTTGTGGCATGAACACTATCATTATTTACAGATACAGAACTTTGTGCATAAGAGCTAAAAACTCCTTTTACTGATTCAACATAAGCTCCATTTTTCTGCTTAACTGCTTCAACAAGAGCATTCTGAATTGCAGCACTTTTACTAATACCATAACCACTAGCTTGCATTACATTTTCAACTCTTGTACCTTGAGAAGCAAATAAGATTGTTGAAAAAAAGATACTTATTAAAAAAAATCTTAAAAATATATTTGATGCTTTCATCTAGAAATCATTTACTGTATTATATTCAGAACTTTCATTTACGCTTCTAGAATAATTCTGTTTATCTTGCTGTTTTTTCACTTTGCTCATTCTTTTTCCACTTTGAACTGACTTAGCCGCATTTAATCCACCAAATGTCCATTTTCTAACAACTCCTGCTACATATAAACCATGTTCATTAGTAGTAGACCATCTTCTAACTGTACTAACTCCCGCAAGTTTCATAGATGATTTTAACTTTGCATTTTTTGAAGTTTTATCGATAATATTTTTTATTATTTTATCTGAGACCATTCCGTCTACCCCACCGTTTTTCTCAAGAACTCTCTGTATTATTTCTCCGTGCTCTGACTCTGATGAAACTTGCAAATTACCATTTACAAAATCAGCAATCATAGAATCCGCCATATCTTGAGCCATACTTTTTGCATTTTTCTTTGCTTGAGATTTCATGTAACTATCAAGTCCTGTTGCATTAAATCCCCATTGGGCATATGATATGAGAGCTGGCTTACCTGTTGCATCAAAAACTAATCTAAGACCAAATTCGTTTAGCAATACTTTTTTATCACTAGGCACAATATCCTTAATTTCTTTACCTCTACCCTCAATCAATGTTTCTCTTTGCATTGAAATATCTTTTGCAATTTGAGATGTTTTATCACTTCTCATAGCAATAACTCCAACTCCATATTGACCGCTTTCATCTTTACCTACGAAAGTCTTGATGGGAATAAATCCTGAAACTCTTCCATACGCTTCTTTCATACTTTTTGAAATAAATTTATTTTTGTATAGTATTTTTTTCTCCGATTTATTTAACTTTTCAATATCAGAATCATCAACACCTAGTTCAACAAGGGCATTATCTAGTTGTTTTTCAGCTAATGATAAAGTTTTATCAAAAACTCTACCAATTTTTGCCATTATCCCTTTGTTCGTAACCTTATCAGACTCAAACTCTTTTGCATTTGTGGAGTTATCTGAAAACAATTCTGTTTCTTTTTCAGATATGATTTTTCCAAAGGTGTCCATAACAAACTGTTCTTGTGCTGATAAAAAGGCTTTTTCGTAAGCTACAGATAAACTCTTAACAAAATCAGGATCCATTGGCTTTAGAGAAACTGTTTCAAGAGCATATATAAAATGTTTTCCTCTTTTTTCATCAATACCAAATTCAAAATTATTATTTTTAGAATACTTTTGTATACTATCTTCAATTAAGTCATCAATATCGGTTAGACTAACTTTTTTTGTGTAATTATTAATTTCAACTACATCTTTTTGTTTTATTTTTACCTCTTTTGCAAAAACCAATGTATTTAATACACTAATCAACAATACTGTAGTAATAAAATATTTTCTCATTTATCTGCCTTTGTGTTTTTATTTAAGTATAAAAATTGTATCATTTTAAAAATTAAAATCATCTGTTAAGGAATAAAATGTTAAAAAAAGTAGTATTGAGTATTGCAACAGCGTCTATGTTATGTGCTTTTGGATTTGGAGATATTGTTGATGCCGTTAGCGGTGGAAGTAAACAAAAAGAGGCTACTAATGCTCCAGCACAAGTATCAAAATGTATACCAAGAATGTCTGGTGGAAATCCTAGTTTTACACAAATGGTGACAGAACAAGTATTGTCACTTGTTATTGAAGAAGCACTTAAAAGCGTAGAAGGTGCTGAAAATGTAAAGGTACCAACTAGAATTAAAGATACTTGTGAAGCCGATAAAAGATTAAAATATTTACAAACACTTACTAAAAGTTTTGGAGACAATATCGCAAATGCAAACGAAGACATATTGGCTTCAGTAGAAAAAACAAAAGAAATACAAACCTTACAAGAAGAGATTTTGCACAAGAAAAAATCACTTGATGAAGCAGAATACAAAGAAAGTGTAATAGAAGATAATTCAAAATTACTAAAACTTATAGAAAATGCAAAAGTTACAGATAAAGCAAAATATAGTGCTGCGATGGGAAAACTAGCAATAGCAACTCCAATCACTGGCTATACAGTAGTAGCTTGGGATAAAGAAATTTTAGAATTTGCCAAAGATAATATGATTTGGGGAATCCAAAATGTTGGTTCACTAAAAACGATGGGAACACAACTTATAGAAACAGTACAAATTTTACCAACATTAACTTCACTAGCTACATCACCTATGTATGATGGTAAAGTTGATAAAAAGATTGCAAAAGCAGCAGCAAAAACAGCAATAAAATCAGATGAAAAAATTGCTTCAGCAGCAGAAGCTGAACTTGATGAATTAGACTCTTAAGTAAAATGCTCTAACACATGTTTAAAAGTGTAATTTTATTTAGTTTTATTATATTTTCTCAGAGCTTATTTGCGTATAGTATGCCTACTCTATTCATAGGTACGTATAACGAAAACAATAATAAACTTGTCAATAACTTAGTTATCCCTAATCTACATAATGAAAAAAATGATAGATGGGGATTAACTAAATATACAGAATATTTACTCCAAAATGACTTCAAAAATATGGTTGGCGTAAATACATTCAATATAATACTAAAAAAAGATTTTGATAAAAATTATAAAAAAATAACAATTGAATCAGATGATAGTGCCGATAAAAAGATTGGCTTTTTTAATGTAAACACATTTGAAAATTCAGTCACTCTAGCAAGTGGACAAAAACTAGTTTATATAACAATAAATTTAACATTTTCAGAATTAGGAGAAGAAGCAAATAGAGCTAATGCTCAAAATAATTTTGAAGTAAGATATACAAATGGAATAACCACAACAGGTATTTTGGGAATTCAACCAAATGACAACCACAAACTCAAACTACAAGAAGGTTATCGAAAATTTTATAAAAAGACATTGGGTCATTTGATAAACAATATAATCCATGATACATCATCTAAAAAAGTTAGTAGTTTTTCAAGCACTGAGGACATCTACTTTTCTATAGCAAGACTAGTTATTGGTAAAAAGTCAAAAGATTTAGCGTTGAAAGTATATGGCAGTAAAAAAGTTGCACAAGAACAAATTTTGATGATTTTACAAGAAGCATTAATTAAAGAGATAAGAAAAGATAAAAAATTAGACAATGTAGTTCTACTATATCCTGATATACTTAATAAAGTAATATTCAAAAACTGGAAAGACTACCTTAAAAGAATAAATAGTGTATTTTTAGATACTAGTAAAAACGATAATGCTAATGTTGTAATAAGAAAACTGAAAAAATCTTGTCTTAAAACCAAAAATAATGGAGCTGTTACTTATGTTGATGGGTACTTCATAGAAGCTATAGTAAATGAGCTATATGATCGACTTGTAGAAAAACAAGATATTAACAGTGTAAAGTATATAAAAGCAAGTATTTCCTCTAGAATTGTTTTATCACTAAAAAAGAAGATTAAAATAGATGCACTTAGTACACCATCAAATATATTAAAAAAGAAAAAAATGGCAGTAGGTCAAGATAGTTTTGGGTATGACATAGTAAATAAGTTGATGTCAGTACAAAAAAATAAAATTACAAAAACAATTAGAAAATCCATACAAAATATGGCACCGAAACTAAAAGGTCTTATTGTTAATATTGTAACACAAAGAGAAAAAAACATAAATTTCAATTATCAAGAATTTTGTAAGGAATAAATAATGATAAAAAAAGCCATACTAATACTACTACTTTTGACAATATCGCTTAATGCAGAAATAGTAAGAATAAGAGCAGTGGAGCAAGCACCAACTAAACAAGAAGCAATTCAAAATGCCCATTGGATTATATTTGAGCAAGCCTTAGATAAAATTATTGGAGCTAGTAGTTACATTGGTAATATTAAAACTTCATTTAAAACAGATATAGAAAAAGACTTCATAGAGTTTCAAAAAAACTACTATAGAAACCTCAAAATTAAATGTAATGATTTAGGAGAAGATGGAACAGAGTGTTTAGTTTTAGCTAGTTTAAATTTAGATCAAATTAAAGCAATTGTCGCAGAAAAATCTACTAATACAACTACAATGGGTCGAAATAGCGTTCAAAATTTAGAAATTGTACTTATTGATGAAGTAGATAATGAACTTAGTAAAGATTTTATATCAAATCTTCAAGGAGCAATTAATGACAATGGTAACTCGTTAAGACTTGAAGATAAAGGAACGCAGTTAGGTTCTAAAGGAAATGCGTGTGACAGCATAAAAAGAGAATATGAAGTATACAAGAAAAAAGGTTCTTCATATAAATCTGTTCTTATTTCAATAAAAGAAAAATTAAACGAATGTAAAAGCAACAAAGATGTAAAATATCTATTTAAACTATCAAAACTGAATTTCAATACAAAAGGTAAAGATACTTATGGTAATATTAATGGTAGTTTAACCTATAGAATTGATATGATAAATGTTCAAACCGGTAGAGTTGATAATGCTATACGTTCAGCAAACATAGAGAGCTTTGCAGCAAATAAAGAGAGTTTAAAATTCAAACTCTACGAAAAAGCAGCAAATGTAGCGACTAGAGAAATCACAAATAATTTATTAAAAAGCATACGAGTAACTAGTAAAACAAAAAAAATTGACAAAATAAAAAAGTACGATTACTTCTATACTATTATTTTAAGTGGAATTACTTATGACTCTACAAATATAGAGAAAATAAAGTTTATTAAACAAATTGTTAAAGGCTATCATGCTAAAGCTAAAAGAAATTCAAATGAAAGTCAAGATTATGAACAGGTATATAATTTTGGTACCAATGAAGAAATTGATACTGAAGAGTTAATTTTTGACATATATGACAAAGCAAAACAAGCTTCTTATATAGTTCAAATAGAAGATAAAGACAACAATATAATAATTGTTAGATTTCAATAAAAGAGGAAAATATGAAAAAAAAGTATAGTTTATTAGTAGGTACAATTCTAACATTAATATTATTTACAGGTTGTACAACAAACACTGGTCCCAAAGTAATAAAAATTCAAGAAACAACTTACCCAAAAGGCATAAGTGTCTTTATAAACAGTTCAAAAGTTAGAAATAATATAGAAATTTCTGATGCTAGAATTTCTTTCGCAAAAAATAAAAAACAAATACAATTTATAGTCAATAACACTTCAAGTGATACTTATAATTTAATATTAGATTCAGAGTGGTTTGATGAAAGAAATACAAAAATTTCTTCTTATCCAAGACCAAGTAGAATTCACTTAAATACCGAAAGTTCAAAAAGAATTGTTTTAAATGCTCCTAATTATACAGCAAAAACTGTTCTAATAGTTGTTAAATGTGATACAAATTGTATTGAAAAATAATTATATTGTAACAGAATTAACAAACCGTTGACATAAAAAAGTTAAGATAAAACTATGAATCCAAATATAATAATGATAGAAGACGATATAGAATTAGCACAAATTTTGA
>DQTE01000240.1 GCA_015662905.1 Crocinitomix sp.
ATATAAAAACAGATATTTAACTATTTTTGATATCTATTATAGCAAATTAACCTTAAAGTAACATAAAAAATTAATTAAGCTTACTCTAAGGTAAAGAATATCATAATAAAAACAAAATTAAGGCTGAACATGAGTAAAACTTTACAAATAATGATACCTATTAAAAAATCTGCTGAAAAAGACTATCAAGACTTAATTCTTACACTAAAATCCATAATATTAAACTTAAAAACAACATATTGCATAACAATTATTGGAGAAAAGCCAAAGTTACCTAAAGCTGTACTAAAACATCTTAAAAACAAGCTTAATTACATAGAAGTTACACAAAATCCAAGAATACATCAAGACTCAATAACTAAACTGATTTTATTTTCAAAAATTCATAAAAATTTCATTTGGTGGCATGATGATATGATAATATTAAAACCACAAACAGAAAAAGAAATAAAAACTGTTCTATCCTTTGGTAATCTAAGAATATCAACCAACAAACACAACAGAATGCTACATTTAACAAGAATTTTGAATAACATACCTCATAACACCGAAACTATACAAACCTTTGTTATAACCGATTATTGTACACATACACCCATGCTATTTAACTCAATAAAACTTTTAAAAGTAATTAAAATGTATAATCTTGAGCAAAATCCTCAATTATTCATAGAAACTATATATAATAATCACTATAAAACTGCAAATATAAATATAAAAAATAAATCAACACAATATGCCACATATAAAAAGAAAAACAAGAGCATTAACAAAGCTACACATTTAAACTCTGATGATGCAACAAAAATAACAGATAAAAGCTATATTAAAGAAATAAGTAAACTAGAAAAAGCTTTTTTAAAGTATAATAAGGAAATAAAATATAAAGGATTAAAAAATGACATCAGAACAAAGACTGTTCTTAGTAAAGGGTTTAAATCAAATACAAAGACAAAATAAAATTGATTTGATTAATCTCATGAGCGAAACTATGAATTTAAGTAGAACACCCTCATTATTTGAACAACAAAATCAGCCAATCAAAGAAACAGAACAAACTAAAAGAGAGTTTAATTTTAAATTATTTTTCTCATACATAAAAGAGTTTGAGGGTTTAGAATTAAAAGTATACAAGGACACAACAAAAAACTTAACAATAGGTTACGGTCACAAACTAACCAAAAAAGAAATTAAAAATAAAATGTTTCAAATAACAGAAGATGAAGCAATGAAATTACTATATAAAGATACAGAAAAGGCTATTAAACTAGCCAAATCAATTTACCCTAACTATTTAGAACACAAATTAAACGTACGCATTTTCATGACATTACAAGCGTTTAATATGGGTAATAATTTAAGAAGTTTTGTTAAATCAAACCCACATCTAATAAACTTCAATTACAAAAAAGCTTACAAAGGATTTAAAAAATCTCTTTGGTGTGAACAAGTAAAAAACAACAGATGTGCAAAAACACTAAATTTACTAAAGGATATATAATGAGAAAATTATTTGACAATTATTGTACAAACGATTTATATAAATATTGCATAGGTTTCATAGCAGGAGTAGTATTTTGTGCAATTAAAACATACTACACAAACGACAATTTTGCTAACTGTTTAGAAGCATCTTTAAAAGCATTAATACAATAAGGAAACAAAAATGAAAAAATTTCTACCAACCAAAAAGTTTTACAAATCTAAATTAAACTTGACATTTACGGTTTTAATAGCTATGGGTACTTTAATCATAAATGACCCACAGATAGTGGAAGCTATGCCTAAAGAATATATAGGTTATATAACATCAGTAGTAGGAGTTCTTGGAATAGTATTAAGAACATTTTTTACAGAAACAGTTTTAGAAGCTTAAAACCTAAGAAAACTTTTGAAAAAACTTTTAAAAATACCTATACATAAGGTAAATAAAGTTATAATAAATCTCAACAAAATAAAAAGACCTACAAGGCAAAAAGGATTTTAAAAATGATTCAAAATTACACAATCGGTAAAAGACCAATTACATTTACAGCAAAAGAAACTGATTTAATTGAAGTAAATGAAAGAGTAAAAACGCTTGTTTTTATTGCACTTCTTATTGTAGATACAGCAGATGTTGTTGAAACATCAGACCAAAACAATTTCAATATTGTTAACTCATATTCAACAGCTGTAAAAATTGAAGTTCCTTATGAAAATGTTTTAATCACAGACCCTACAACATTTCCTGCTGTTCAAATTGGACTTTTAGAATTTATTGAAAGAGAGCTAAAAGGTGGAAGACCATTTACTTTAGACTTTGATTGTAATCTTTTAAAGGAAAGTTCAACTAAAATTGTTTGTGATGAAACAACAGCTGAAGTTGTTACACAAGCATAATTATAAGACAAAGTTTTGGGTATTTAATCCCTAACTTTGTTTTTAGAAGCTATTCCGATTAACTTAAAACTTTTTTGTCCTTATTTTAGTTCTTAAGTTAATCGTAATGGTTTTTATATTAATACTAACCAAAATAAACCCAGTCTATAAGACTAACAAAGTGAGCAAAAATGCAACAACAAAAACCAAACACAATCAACTTAAACACTGTTCAATATGACAAATATGTTTCATCAATAGGTGTTAAAAACATCGTAATTCAAGAGGTTTCAGAGAAAGTAAATGACAAAGGTTATTTAACATTTAGATTAAAATGTGTTGACCAAAATAACGAAGTTTCTTTTGAAGAGTTTGATTACTCGAACTATGGTCAAAGAAAAATTAAAAAGTTCTGCGAAAAAACTGAAATGTTTACAGAGAAAGAAATGAGAGAATTTAATCATATGATGTTTGTAAATAGAGAATTTCAAGTTGAATACTTTAATACTAAGAACAAATATTATGAACCAACAAACCCAAATAGTAGAGAATATATCTTAACTGTTGGCAACAACACTTATAAAAAAGCTGAACAAAAATAAAAAAGTTCTTCAAAGCATAAAATAAAAATTATGCTTGAAAGAGTTTTTAAAACTCAAAAATACAAACACAAAGGTAAAATTATGATTGCAAATTTAAACGTAGGAACAAGACCTATTTATTTTACATTTACACAAAGTGACATCATTAAAATTGATGAGGGTAAGGGTCTAATTACACTGGCTGATTCATTTGACAGAGTATATAAAGATACTATTGATGATGGTCTTAGTTCAACAGCTGATGTAGTAATCACAAACTCGTTTCCAACAATGAGACAAGTATATACACCATATATAGAAAGTGGAAGTACTGGTACAACAGCTAATAAAATTACTCTACTTGGGTCTAGTGGTTCACAAGAAGATTTACTTGTATTTCTTAAAAACAAAATTGCTACTAACGCACCTTTCAACATTGAGTGTACTGGTTCTGTAGAGAGTCTATCAGATTCAAAAATTGTAACTTACAACATGAGTTATGTAGAAAATTAAAACGCTTGACTCAACGCCCTAAGCGTTGACTCCCACACATTGCATAAAGTTTAGGCTTAACGGCACGAACCCTCATAAAAGCTTGAACAGCTTTTATATTGGGTTCTCTCTTTCCTCCCTCTCTCCTCTCTCCTTTTCTTTATCAATAAAATAATAAAGGATATTAAATGCAAGTTAGAATAAGAAACGCTGAGGCTGTAAATAAAATTCGTATTAGAAGTGAAGATATTGTTTTTGTACAGAGCAATGGTGGTTACATGTTTAATCTAACAGTTAGATATTATTGTGCAAGAACTCTAAATGTTAAGTACTTGACTATTTTAAATTATTTTGGTTGGTACTTAAACATCGGTAACTATGAGTTGGAGGGTTTTAGATTGTCGGAAAATCTTTTCTTATATAGTAGTAAACACGCTGATAATAGAAAAAACTTAGGTGTTGTCTCACCACTGGTTATGAACATAGGATATTTTAATATGGTCAGATATCAAAATTTACTATTCTATTACAATTATCAAAGACAAGGAAAATATAAAGACAATGATTATAACTCTGAAATAATTCATTATAAAGACAAACACGGTGAGCATAGAACATTTGTTTTTGTTTTGCTTGAGGAGGGTTATGAGGGTTTGAACTATCAATTCAAGTTGGTAAAGTTTGTTGATAGATTGAAGATGAAAATCTTATATTTGAAAGTAGTTTAAAAATGGTTAAATATGAATTGAGACTGAATTATATTAACGGTCAATTTGAAGAGGTTTTTATAAATAGTGATGGTCATGCTATAGTAGACACACCTCAAGGTTTATTAATAGTTGATGGATTTGTTTATGGCTATAATAATTATGATGGGGTGATAGAAAATAAAAGGTTTATAGTATCAGCTAAGAGCGTTGATGTAAACCAAGAGATTGTAACTAAAGACAATAATTTAATTAAAACTTTTGTTGAGGAAGAGGGTGACTTATATGTTTATATTCCCTCAATCTTTAGAATTTTTAGAAACAGAGGTTATGAGACTAGCTTGGTTACTGAAACTGTTGAGGGAGGTGTAACAAATACACATGTAGATTTAAGGAGACCTCACTTATATCTACCCAACTTTGATATAAACTTTATTAATGGTGTATTGATTTCCTTAGAAGAGAAAGATTATTTGACCAAGGAGACTTTAGAAAGTATTCTTAATTATGTTAAAATCAATCCAAGCACATCTATATCAATGGAGGGCGAACTTGTATGAGTTTAAATAAATATGTTAACACATACCCAGTGTATGATAAAAAAGAATATCAAAAAAGATTGATAAATATGCAAGATGATTTGCATTTTAATAGAAAGAAAATTAAGAAGTTGAGAAAGAAATATAGTAAAATTAAAGACAAACACAAGATTATGTATTTAGTATTACATAAAGATAACTTTAATTTTTATTTGTTGGTCTACAAGTATTTTAAGATTGATAAAAGATTACATGTTGAAAATGTAATCAAAGAGATATATAAGTATAAAGGCGATAACATATATTTTAAAAGCCATTTCGCAGGACTTCCACTACAAAAGTTATATCAAGATTTAGGTAGTAGTAAATATCAAAGTAATATGAATGTGTTATTAGATTTAGTAACCCACGAAATACTTTTAAAAAGATAAATAAGGAAAAGATATGACAGATGATTTTAATAGTGAAGAGAATAAACAAAAGTTAAGAGATGATTTTAATGTTTATTGTAAAGATGTGGCTTTGGCTAATATTGTTAGTGAGAGTGTACAAAGTTTATTGGTTGGTCAAATACTAAAACTAAAGTTTGGTTTTGATTTACTGGTTAGTGGAGACTTAGAAAGTGTGTTTAATACAGCTAGAGAAATAGAAGAGAACAATACAAAGATTTTCTCATTGCTTACTGATGAGTTCAAAAAGTTTTCTTTCTGTTCCTTGGTTGAAAGACTTGATTTAGTTGAGATTAAAGGAATGCTTGAACATGAGTTAGGAGGAACTTTAGAGAACAAGTTAGAAGAAGCTAAAATAGTTTTGGACGATATCGAAACGGCAGTTGATGAATTAGAGTCAAGCGACGAGCTAGACATTGAAGCCTTTGAAAGTGCTTTAAACGGTATTATAGCTAATGAGGATAGTAGACTAAATGTCCTCAATGAGAAAATTTCTAACTTCTTTATAAACCTATTGGTTGCAATGAGTAAGAAAGATAATGATGAAGTTGGTTATGAGATATCAGAAGAGTTGGAAAAAGAATTAAGAGCTATAAGTTTACTTGATATGAATTTTGATTTTAGTGAATATTTTTCCTTGGTTGTTGAAAAAATCTTTATAGGTTTATCCAAAGATACAGAAGAGAAACAAAGCGATTATCTAGTGGAGTATAACGAAACCATTGAGAGTAATAAAACTTTAGTTAACAGTTATGAAGATGTTGAAAGTTTGTATGAGTACATAGGTGGTGTTGTGCCAGACGTTGTCTTGTCTTTAGATAGTTCATTAGCCAAAGTTGAAAAATACTTTAGCGATGATTTAGATTTTAATGATTTCATTGTTTCTTATAGATTTTTAAATGTTGAGTTGAGAAACTTAATAGAATTAGTAAATCAGAATTTCACTCTATTAGCTTTTAGACTGTTAGATTTAAGATTAGAAGAGATTGAGTTTAATTTAAATTTTGCTATTCCTCAATATGAATTAGATTATGCTATTGAGTTAGGTTATGAAGATAGTGAAACTATTTTGTTTGAGGGTGATTTAAGTGACGGTAGTGCTAATTCAGTTCCTGCCGATTGGGGTAGGGTTGGTAGTAGGAGAGACTCACCCAATTATAACTTTTATATGATTTTGGGTAGAAATTATTTTCAATCTGTAAGGTATACAAGACATCATCGCGTAACTATAGCTATTAAAGGAGTAGAGTTATTTAGAATTGATTGTGAAAATGATGAAGAGATGTTTAATGAATACAAAAGTAGA
>DQTE01000044.1 GCA_015662905.1 Crocinitomix sp.
CAAGCTAATAAAAAATATGTCAATGCTTTTATTTTAACAAAAACTGATTCTATTCCTATACAAATGAGGTTAAAAGGTGATTGGACTGATCATTTAACATCTGGTAAAATATCGTATCGAATTAAAATTAAAGGTAACTATTCTTTTATGGGATTGAAAACGTTTTCAATTCAGCATCCTGATACAAGAAATAATATGCACGAATGGTTTGTACATCATGCCATGGATAAAGAAGATTTATTATCTACAAAGTATGATTTTTTAACTGTTAAAATAAACGGCGTTAACAAAGGACTTTACGCCATTGAAGAACATTTTGACAAACAGTTATTAGAAAGTAGAAAAAGAAGAGAAGGACCTATAGTAAAAATAGATGAAAGTGGTTTTTGGGAAGTTAATTTATTATCTGATTCTATTAAAAACTTAGGTGTAAAACTACCTTTTTATCAATCTAGTTTTATTAGCTTGTTCAAGAAAAAAAGAACATTAAAAAACAAAGTACTAAAACAACAGTTTATTGAAGCCTCTAAATTATTAACGCTTTATAAAAACAAATACAATAATCCTGAACAAATTTTTGATTTAGAGAAGTTGGCAAAGAGTTTTGTAATTTATGAAATAAGTCACTCTCATCATGGCTTTGCATGGCATAATTTAAGGTTTTATTTTAACCCTATTACGCAAAAATTAGAGCCAATAGGATATGATTTGCTGCCCGGAACAACCAATTATTCTGATTTAGGAATTATGGAAGATATTAAAGGAATAAATAAAGCAAATGAACACTCAATTAAAAGGTCTTTAATCTTAGACAAAAAATTTAAAGAGTACTATTTGTTTTACTTAAAAAAATTCGCTAATAAAAACTATTTAGATACTCTTTTTAGCGATTTAAAACTTGAAATTGAAAAGAGAGAAAACCTCTTTAAATCAGAACAACCTGAATTTTTCTTTAGTAAAGAATTTTACTATCGTAGTATTGATTTTATAAATAAAAACATAAAAGACTTGGAAAAAACTTGGGATTCTATTTTGGTGTTAAATAAGTCAGATTTAGTTGTTGAGGATGCCAAATACACTAATGCTAACAGCAGTATTTATCTTGAAAATGTTTCGGTTAACTTTTACAAACAAAAAATTGATTCTACACAATACAAAATTGAAATGGAAAACTTTCATTTAGATACTTTAACTGTTGTGGGTTACTATACCAAAAAACAACAAGACCTTGTTATTTACTTTGATACCCCAATTGTATTGTATGGATTTAACCACTCAAACCCTGCTGATTACAAAACAGTTGTTATACATGAAAAACCTACTAAACTTGTATTTAAAATTGCAAACAACCCTGATACTTTATATGCAAAAAAATTAATTAAATGGAAAAAACCAGTTGGCATATCAACCAGGATGGCACTTGAACAAAAATTCAATACAAAATCAACCTATTATCAAATTAAAGACTCTGTTTTAACCTTTAAAAAAGGTAAGTACCAAATTAATCAATTAATATACATACCCAAACAATATAAAGTGGTAATTCCAGCTCATACAACTATTGATTTTATAAATGGCGGTGGATTAATTATTAATAATTCTTTTTATTGTGAAGGAACTAAAACAGCACCAATAAGGTTTACATCCTCTGACAAAAATAACAATGGAATAACTGTATTAAAAGCAAAAAAAGTTAAAATGAGTTATGTTACCTCTGACAGCTTAAACACTTTACATTATAAAAAATGGCATTTAACCGGTGGAATTACCATTTATGAATCAGAAGTTACAATAACGAATTGTAGTATTAGCCACAACTTGTGTGAAGATGCCCTAAACATTATACGGTCTGATTTTAGTATTGATAGTTTAACCATTACTCACACTTATTCTGACGGGTTTGATGCAGATTTTTGTTCGGGGGTTATAACCAATTCAGTTTTTAAATACACAGGAAATGATTGTATTGACTTTTCAGGGTCTGAAGTTGAAATTAAAAACATACATATTGTTCAATCTGGTGATAAAGGAATTTCTGGAGGTGAACGTTCAACTTTAAGTATTTACAACATTTTTATTGATGGTGCTATTACAGGTATAGCCGCAAAAGATGATACAAAAATAACAGGAGAATCTGTAGAGGTTAAAAATGCAGAGTATGGTTTAGCCGCTTTTCAGAAAAAAGCAGAATATGGCAAAGCGTTTATAGAACTTGATAAAGTTATTTATTCAAATTTGAACCAAAAAGGATTGGTTGATAAAAGTTCAGTAGTGAAAATTAATGACCTTTTCTTTGTGGGAACTCTTATTTTAGATATAGACAAGCTTTATGCTAGATTTGAAAAATAAAAAAGAGCATCAAATACTGATACTCTTTTTTCCTTGCATTTAACCCGCATTATGCAATAGAATAATCAAAAGGCGGACTAGTCTCTTGATTTGTGAGAAAATTCCATCTAACCAAGGTCTTCTTTTGGTATTTAATGAGATTTTCAACACCTTTTTATTGGCATGATTTACCCTC
>DQTE01000334.1 GCA_015662905.1 Crocinitomix sp.
AGTGACTACAATCGAGTGTCTATAAATAAATCCCCCAAGAGTTAATGGAAACACATTAGCTCTTGGTTTTTTAATAAATTAAAATAATAAAATAATATGAAATTAATTTTTTTAGCCTTGAGCATAATATTAGCACAAAATTGCGGTAATAAAACAGTAGAACAAAAACAAAAAAAAACAATCGCACAGGTTGTTAAAGAAACAAATAAGAGTAGCATGAAAAATGATACACTCAAAGAAACATTTAATAATTTAAAAATCACCTATGAGGAAAGTTTAAATCTTCCAAAAGAACTAATAAATAAATTACCTAAAGAAGCTTTGACTATGATTAATAATCCTATCAGATATCATTTATTACATAACGGATATAGCACTAGGTATAGTATAGATAAGGATTTTGTAAAAGAAAAAAGGACTTCAACAGATTCGAAAAATTCTAATTCTTTTTCATTAGCAGAATATTCTACATACAAAAACTATCAGAATAATAACTTAATTATAAAAACGGGTGTTAATAATGACATCTATTTAATAAATACAAAAATAAAACAATTTGATTGGGCAATCACTAAAGAAAGAAAAAATATTGGTAAATATAATTGTATAAAAGCGACTACAACTCGTGAAAATAAAAAGATAATCGCCTATTATACAGATGAAATACCAGTAAACGAAGGGCCATCAATTTATAATGGTTTACCCGGTTTAATTATTTATTTAAAAGCACCAGACAGAACCTATAAAGCAACTAAAATAGAATTTAAAGAGAACATTAAAATAACAAAATTTAAAATTGGTAAAAACACATCAGAAAAAGAATATAAAAAAATAACAGATAAAATTAAAAATAATTCAATTATAGAAGAAAGCATTGAAAAACACTATAAAGATTAAACTCTCTATTATTTTTTGTTTTTTGTTTTTTATTTCATATTCACAGCAAATTTCAGGTGTTATAACTAATGAATATGGAGTACCTATTAATAAAGCATTAATTCAAGTTTACGATAAGGATACTATCCAATTGCATACGTTTAAATTTTCTAACTTTAATGGCACCTATGCAATAAAAATTAATAGGATAGAAGATTATTTGCTTAAAATATCTGCTCTTAATTATAAAACGATTTATAAAAAGATATTAAAAAATAAAAAAGTACATAATTTTACTTTACTTAGTCATGAAACCATTTTAGATGAAGTAGTTATAGTAGCTCATAAGAAAATCGCAAAATTAAAAGGAGATAGTATTGTTTATAATTTAAAAACTATAAGAGATAGTACAGAATTAAACTTAGGAGATTTAATTAAAAAATTACCTGGATTGGAATTAACCAAGGATGGTAAAGTGAAATTTCAGGGGATTCCAATTGATAATATTTTAATTGATGGTAATGAATTTTTTGGAAAAAGACATCAAATAGCTACTCAAAATATTTCTGCTGATATGGTAAGCGGGATAGATTTATTGCTTAAAAGCCAAGATAATATAAACTCTAAAGAATTTGAAGAAGATAGTAAAATAGCATTAAACATAACATTAAATTCATTAAGTAAAAACAAAATTATAGGTAATATTGAAGCAAATGGAGGCATTGTAAATAAATATCTATTTCATTCAAATATTTTCAAATTTTTTAAAAATGGAAACCTCACTTTAATATCTAACTACAATAATATAGGCGAAACGTCTTTATCTGTATCAGACTATATAGATATTATTGGAGGGTTAAGTTCCTCTAAGACATCAGGCATCACAAATATTAATGATTTAATTCCTTCCTATATTTATTCCGAAGAAAAATTAAAAGAAAAAACAAATCTGTTTTCTGCATTGAGTTTTTCTTATAAGAAAAATAAATTAAAGATTAACACTAGTGTTTTTTTTAATCATTTTAATCAATTGAATGAGAGAGGTATTGAGAAAACATTTTTAAACGAAACTACACAACAAATAAATGAATTATTTAAAGCGCAAAATAAAAACTTCATTGTAAATTCAATTTTTGAATTAGACTATAAATTAAATAGAAAATCTAATATTAATTATTATTCCAATTTTTCTCATAACAAAGGCAATACTACAGAAAATGTTTTCAGTAATATAAATTATATTACCTTAAAAAAGAACAACAGTAATCTTATAATAAACAATTTAAAATATGATTATAAAATTAATAATAAATACCTTTTTAAAACAATCCTATCCTTTAAAAATAACACTATAAATACCAAACTAAACATAAATACCTCTTTACCAACTATATTTAGTTTTAATACAAATAAAGTAAACCAAAAATTTAACTTTAATAGCAATGAGCTTTATATAAAGTCTTCCATTTTACATAAAAACAGAAAAAACAAATACAAATTTTCAATTTCATTAATAAATACAAACCAAAAATTGAATACAGAAATTGATAATTTCAATTTAAATAATAATATAAATAGAAAAATAACCAACCTAAAAACTAGTCTTGATTTAACACAATACTTTACAAACAATTTTTCTTTAATTAATCGCTTTTCTTTAAATAATTACAACTTTAATTCTCAAATAAAGACCAATAAGTTAATCGTTGAAAATAATATATCTCTAAATTATAAATTAAATAATGTAAATAACATATCGTTTGGATACTCAAATAGAAATTCAATTCCAAACTTAAATCAAATGTTAGTAAACCAGTATTTAGTTGATTATCAAAACGTGAATTCTGCTCCAAATATAAACTCAGGTAAATTTATAAATACAAATACATTGACTCTGAATTTTAATAATTTCAATCAAAAGTATGAACAATTTCTCACACTAAACCTATCTTATTCTTTTTCTAAAGAATATATTTCAACAAGTTCAATATTCACAAACAATTATAACTCATTTAATTATATATTCACCGAAAATTATAAAAATTTAAGGAGTTTGATTATTTTTGATAGAAAATTTAGAAAAATTCCAATAATATTGAAAAGCAGTTTTTCACTTAACTATACTCAATCAGAAAATAAAATTGAAAATAAACTTAACAAGAGTGATTTCTTTAATTACGGACTAAATTTCAAATTATTATCACATCTTAAAAATTCAAAAATTCAATTTCAACTTTCCTATTTATTCAAAAATTCAACAATAGAACAATCCATATCTAATAGTTCAATGAATTTATTTACCAATGATATCGGCTTAGATTTTATATTTAAAATAAAATCCATTAGAATTAATTCAGAATTTCATTATTTAACACAAAAAAATGAAACCAATATAAACAATAATTTAATTATAAACCCTGAAATTATGTTTCAAAGTGAAAATAAAAAATGGATATATTCAATAAAATCAAATAACCTATTGAACTTAAATAAATATAATTACCTCAATCAAAATTACTCTAATTATTATATAGAAAATTCAAGCCAATCCGTTTTAACAGGGTTTTTAATATTTGGTTTAAAATATCATTTTTGATAAAACGGCTACCAACAAAATAGAAATAACAACGGTTAAAAATTTATTTACAGACAATGTAAGTTTCTTAGATTTGTCTTTTGTATTTAATGATAAGTTTAATATTCAATTTCAAATAGAACGTTACTTTTTTGGCAATCTTAATAAAGAGTTACGGAAATTTTGATAGTTCTATTCCAAAAAACATCTAACTATCCAGCGCAATAAAAATATCCACTTCTGCATTTTGTTGGTCTTGCGCTTTTTCACCATAGATTTCAAAATCGGCTGTGTAAGTTCTTTTCAAATCTAAATTCCAAATTTTTGACCATTCTTGATAAACAGCACCTTGAGTTAAATCGCCTTTTGCTATGAACTTTTTATAATTTCCACCTTGAAAAGTAAAGCCTGTCATTCCATCAGGAATTGTTGCTAAGCTACTCACTTTGCATCCTAAAATAGTTGTGTATGGCTTTGTATGATCACTTTCATACTCTGTATAAATTGAATAAATTTCTTCTGTAATTTTATTAGGGATTTTAGTCAAAACACTTTCTGACATAAATTTATTCCATAATTTAGGAATATCAATTCCTGCTTGTCCATTTTCATTGGTTGTTCTAACTGTTATCCCAATTACTTTAAACGATTCTAAAATTACTTTGTTTTTCACTTAACTATACTCAATCAGAAAATAAAATTGAAAATAAACTTAACAAGAGTGATTTCTTTAATTACGGACTAAATTTCAAATAGC